>NZ_BAAAHG010000006.1:0-165744 GCF_039525155.1 Streptomyces thermoalcalitolerans
GTCTGGCCCGCGCCCGCGCCGCCCGCACCGCCCTGGTCCGCCACGGCGACCGCCCCGGCCTCGCCGACCTGGTCCCCGCCGACGAGGCCGACGCGCACGCCCGCGCGCTGCTCGCCCCGATCAGCGCGACGCCGGCGCTCATCGAGACACTGCGCACCTGGCTTTCCCTGCACGGCAGTTGGGACCGCACCGCGGTCGCCCTGTCCGTGCACCGCAACACCGTCCGCCAGCGCATCGCCCGCTGCGCCGCCCTGCTCGACGCCGACCTGGACGACCCGGACGTCCGCATGGAACTGTGGTTCGCCCTGCGACGGGCATGACACCACAATGGAAGCCATGTCGATATCCGGGACACCCAGCCGCGCCGAACTCGTCGACCACCTCGTGAGGACCCGTATCGCCGGGAACGTCGCCACCCCTCGTGAGAACAACCTCTCCCACTACCGCAAACTCGCCAACGGCGACCGTCACTTCTGGTTCGGGCTGGAGTTCGGCGACCGCTGGAGCGACGAGCAGGACGTGCTCGCGGTGATGGCCGAGCGCGTCGGCGTCAGCGACGACCCGGAGCATCGCTACGGCCAGGACACCATC
Source organism: Streptomyces thermoalcalitolerans (assembly GCF_039525155.1). NCBI lineage: Bacteria > Bacillati > Actinomycetota > Actinomycetes > Kitasatosporales > Streptomycetaceae > Streptomyces > Streptomyces thermoalcalitolerans. The sequence goes on from NZ_BAAAHG010000006.1 coordinate 592, forward strand.
GACCCCGAGCTGACCGTCGACGCCCTGGAGCGGATGGCCGGCCGGCTGCGCAAGGCGGCCGACGGACAGCAGCGGGTGCTGCTCGCCACCGGGCACCCCGGCGGTCTGCTCGACGTGCACCGCGCCACGGCCGCCGCCCTGCGCGCCGCCGGCTGCGAGATCGTCGTCATCCCGGACGGGCTGCAGACGGACGAGGGGTATGTCATGCAGTTCGCGGACGTGGCCGTCCTGGAGCACGGCGCCACACTGTGGCACACCCACTCCGGCGAGCCGATGCGCGCCATCCTCACCGCTCTGGAGCGCGAGGGCCGCCCGCTGCCGGACCTGGTCGTCGCCGACCACGGCTGGGCGGGCTACGCCGGTCAGCACGGCGTGGACGCCGTCGGCTACGCCGACTGCAACGACCCGGCGCTCTTCCTCGCCGAGGCCGAGGGGACGCTCCAGGTGGCGGTGCCGCTCGACGACCACGTGGCCAGCCCCCGGTACTACGACCCCATGACGGCGTATCTGCTGGACCGGGCGGGCCTGACGGCACAGGACCGGCGGGCCTGACGGCACGGGACCGGGCGGACCTGACGGCCTGCTGAAGATCCCGGCCTTCCGCGGCCGGGTGCCCGGCGGGCACCAAGAACACCAGGAACGCCAAGAGCACAGAGGCAAGAACACAAAGAACGCGGAGAAGACGGCACGCGGGCGGCGGCGGTCACCGTGAGGGTGCTCCCGCCGCCGCCCGCGTTCTCCGGACGGTTTCCCGCAGTGTCCGCCGGGCTTCTCGGCGCTCCCGGGACTTCTCAGCGTTCCCGGGACTTCCCGGCGTCCCAGGGAACGCGGACCACGCCCTCCTGGATCACCGAGATGGCCAGCCGGCCGTCCTGCGTGTAGATACGGGCCTGTCCAAGGCCCCGCCCGCCGTACGCGGAGGGCGACTCCTGGTCGTACAGCAGCCACTCGTCGGCCCGGAACGGCCGGTGGAACCACATCGCGTGGTCCAGTGAGGCCCCGACGACGTCCCCGACCGCCCAGCCGCCGCGCCCGTGGGCGAGCAGCACCGAGTCGAGCAGGGTCATGTCGGACACATAGGTGGCGAGGACGACATGCAGCAACGGGTCGTCGTCGAGCTTGCCGTTGGTGCGGAACCACACCTGGGAGTGCGGCTCGCGCGGCTCGCCGAACCTGCCGAACGGCGGATCGTCCACATAGCGCAGGTCGACCGCCTCACGGGCCTCCAGCAGACGCTCCACGACCTCGGCCGGAAGGTGCTTGTAGCTCCGCAGCCGCTCCTCGGAGGGAGGCAGGAGCGCCGGGTCGGTGGTGGGCGGCATGGGAGCCTGGTGGTCGAGTCCGTCCTCCGGCACCTGGAAGGACGCCGAGAGATGGAAGATCGGCTGCCCGTGCTGGACGGCGACCACCCGGCGGGTGGTGAAGGAACGGCCGTCGCGGATGCGGTCCACCGAGTAGACGATGGGCGCACCCGGGTCGCCGGGACGCAGGAAGTACGCGTGCAGCGAGTGGGCGTGCCGGTCCTCGGGGACCGTGCGCCCGGCGGCGACCAGCGCCTGTGCCGCGACCTGTCCGCCGAAGACCCGCGGGACGACCACGAAGCGCGACTGGCCGCGGAAGATGTTCTCCTCGATCTGCTCGAGGTCGAGGAGATCGAGGAGAGACTGAAGTGCCTGACTCATGCTTGTCTCAGAGACCCATGTCCTTTGCGATGATCGTCTTCATGATCTCGCTGGTACCGCCGTAGATGCGGTTGACACGGTTGTCCGCGTACAGGCGGGCGATCGGGTACTCGTTCATGTACCCGTAGCCGCCGTGCAGTTGCAGACAGCGGTCGATGACGCGGTGGGCGACCTCGGTGCAGAACAGCTTCGCGGAAGCTGCCTCGGCGGGAGTCAGCTCGCCGGCGTCGAGCGCCTCGAGCGCCCGGTCGGCGACGGCCTCCGCCGCGTCCACCTCGGCCTGACAGGCGGCCAGCTCGAACTTGGTGTTCTGGAAGTGGGCGACCGGCTTGCCGAAGACGGTGCGCTCCTTCACGTACTGCTTGGTGAACCGGACGGCGGCCTTGGCCTGCGCATAGGCGCCGAAGGCGATGCCCCAGCGCTCGGAGGGCAGGTTGGCGCCGAGGTAGGAGAAGCCCTTGTTCTCCTCGCCGAGCAGGTCCTCGACGGGCACCTTGACGTCGACGAAGGCGAGTTCGGCGGTGTCGGAGGTCCTGAGCCCCAGCTTGTCGAGCTTGCGGCCCACCGAGTAGCCCTCGGACTTGGTGTCCACGGCGAACAGGGAGATGCCGTGGCGGCGGTCCTCGGCCGAGGGCGGGGCGGTACGGGCGCAGACGATGACCCGGTCGGCGTGCACACCACCGGTGATGAAGGTCTTGGCGCCGTTGAGGACGTAGTGCGTCCCGTCCTCGCTCAGCTTGGCGGTGGTCTTCATGCCCGCGAGGTCGGAGCCGGTGCCGGGCTCGGTCATCGCGATGGCCCACATCTCCTCGCCGGAGACGAACTTGGGCAGGTACCGCTTCTTCTGCTCCTCGGTGGCGAGCATCTTGATGTAGGGCAGCGCGAGCAGGACGTGCACGTTGGAGCCGCCGAAGGTCACACCCGCGCGGGCGGTCTCCTCGTACTGGACGGCCTCGAACTTGTGCGTCTCGAGGCCCGCCCCGCCGTACTCCTCGGGCACGTTGATGCCGAAGAGACCCAGCTCGGCGAGCTTGTAGTAGAACTCACGGGGCACGATGCCCTGCTGAAACCATTCGTCGTACACCGGTACGACCTCGGCCTCGATGAAGGCACGAAGGGTTTGCCGGAACGCCTCGTGATCCTCGTTGAACACCGTACGACGCACGCTGCCACCGCCCTTTCATGCGCCTGAACCGGCGCCGCTCTCGCGTACCTGGCTGCCCGCCATCGGGGGTCGTCAGGGTCCTCGGCCGGCGGCCGCACCCCGATGGCTAAGCGCTTGCTCACATAAACGTACCGGTGGGTAGCCGCCCACGCAAAGACCGCCGGCAGTAACGCTGGTCACGCGCCGAGCGGAGCGGAGGAGCGAAGGGGGAGAGCAAGGGGAGAGGAAGGGGAGAGGAAGGTGAGAAAAGGCAAGAAGGGGAGGGACGAAAAGAAGAAAAGGGAAGGGAGGGGCAAGGAAGGCCGGGAGGACGGCGCACGAGTGCTCCGCCCTGATCTGCGGCGAACCGCGCCACCGGCCCCTCACGCGCCCACGGACCGAAACCGGACAGCAGGGCCCGGGACGGAGTGACCGCTCCTCCAGGGGCGCAGACCCAGGTCCGCACCCGCTTCCGCTCAGCCCGCCGCGAGATCCGCGGCGGAGTCCGCCGCCGCCGCGAAGGCCCCCCGGGCCATCCGGTGCAGCAGCTGCGCCGTGTCCCCCCGCCCCGGCAGCGTGCCGGCCCGTCCCAGGTGGGGTGTCGAGTTCAGCAAGCCGAACACCGAGTGCACGGCCGACCGCGCGGCCGGCTCCGAGAGCTCCGGGTGCACCTTCCGCACCACCTCCACCCACAGCTCCACGTACTGCCGCTGAAGCTGCCGCACCAGCTTGCGGTCGCTCTCCCGCAGCCGGTCCAGCTCCCGGTCGTGCAGGGTGATGAGGGGACGGTCGTCGAGCGCGAAGTCGATGTGCCCCTCGATCAGCGAGTCGAGCACCGCCTCCGCACCGGCCCGGCCGGCCTGTCCGTCCGCCTCCGCCAGCCGCCGCTTCGCCCCCGTCAGCAGCCGTCCGCTGATGCCGACCAGCAGCTCCGCGAGCATCGCGTCCTTGCCCGGGAAGTGCCGGTAGAGCCCCGGTCCGCTGATGCCCACCGCGGCGCCTATCTCGTCGACACCGACGCCGTGGAAACCGCGTTCGGCGAAGAGCCGCGCCGCCTCCTTCAGGATCTGCTCGCGGCGGGTGGGGGCGTCGGTTCGCATGGTCATGGGAACAATTCTAGACAGCGAGGTTAGCGGTCGTTAACCTGAAGGGAGCGTTAACGCTCATTAACACGTGAGGGGACCGCAGGATGCATCAGGCACCGGAGCTGACGAGCGCGGCCGACCCCGCGTCGGAGGCCTGGCGGGCCAACGAGGAGGCTCACCGCGCACTCGTCGAGGAGCTGCGCGGCAAGCTCGCCGCAGCCCGGCTCGGCGGCGGTGAGAAGGCACGCGCGCGGCACACCGCGCGCGGGAAACTGCTGCCGCGCGATCGTGTGGACACGCTGCTCGACCCCGGCTCGCCCTTCCTGGAGCTGGCCCCGCTGGCCGCCGACGGGATGTACGACGGACAGGCCCCGGCCGCCGGGATCATCGCCGGGATCGGCAGGGTCAGCGGACGCGAGTGCGTGATCGTCGCCAACGACGCCACCGTCAAGGGCGGCACGTACTACCCGATGACGGTGAAGAAGCATCTGCGCGCGCAGGAGGTGGCCCTGGAGAACCGCCTGCCGTGCCTCTACCTGGTCGACTCCGGCGGCGCCTTCCTGCCCCTGCAGGACGAGGTCTTCCCCGACCGCGAGCACTTCGGCCGGATCTTCTACAACCAGGCCCGTATGTCGGCCGCCGGGATTCCGCAGATCGCGGCCGTCCTCGGCTCCTGCACGGCCGGCGGGGCGTACGTCCCGGCGATGAGCGACGAGGCCGTGATCGTCCGCAACCAGGGCACGATCTTCCTGGGCGGCCCCCCGCTGGTGAAGGCGGCCACCGGCGAGGTCGTCACCGCCGAGGAGCTGGGCGGCGGCGAGGTGCACGCGCGCGTCTCCGGCGTCACCGACCACCTCGCGGAGGACGACGCCCACGCCCTGCGGATCGTCCGCACGATCGTCTCCACCCTCCCCGCGCGCGGCCCCCTTCCCTGGGAGGTCACCGAGTCGGTCGAGCCGAAGGTCGACCCCCACGGGCTCTACGGCGCCGTCCCGGTCGATCCCCGCATCCCCTACGACGTCCGCGAGATCATCGCGCGCGTGGTGGACGGCTCCCGCTTCGCCGAGTTCAAGGCCGAGTTCGGGCAGACCCTGGTCACCGGCTTCGCCCGGATCCACGGCCACCCGGTCGGGATCGTCGCCAACAACGGCATCCTGTTCTCCGAGTCCGCCCAGAAGGGCGCCCACTTCATCGAGCTGTGCGACCAGCGGGGCATCCCGCTGGTGTTCCTGCAGAACATCTCCGGCTTCATGGTGGGCAAGGCCTATGAGGCGGGCGGCATCGCCAAGCACGGCGCCAAGATGGTCACGGCCGTCGCCTGCACCCGCGTGCCCAAGCTGACGGTGGTCGTCGGCGGGTCCTACGGCGCGGGGAACTACTCCATGTGCGGCAGGGCGTACTCCCCGCGCTTTCTGTGGATGTGGCCGAACGCCAAGATCTCGGTCATGGGCGGCGAGCAGGCCGCCTCCGTCCTCGCCACCGTCAAGCGCGACCAGCTCGAGGCCCGCGGGGAGGAGTGGCCGCCGGAGGAGGAAGAGGCCTTCAAGGCCCCCATCCGCGCCCAGTACGAGCGCCAGGGCAACGCCTACTACGCCACCGCCCGCCTCTGGGACGACGGCGTGATCGATCCGCTGGAGACCCGTCAGGTGCTGGGCCTGGCCCTGACCGCATGCGCCAACGCCCCGCTGGGCGACCCCCAGTTCGGCGTCTTCCGGATGTGAGGGGGAGATCACAGAGATGTTCGAAACAGTTCTGGTGGCCAACCGCGGCGAGATCGCCGTCCGTGTCATCCGCACCCTGCGCGCCCTCGGGGTGCGCTCGGTGGCCGTCTTCTCCGACGCCGATGCCGACGCCCGGCACGTCCGGGAGGCCGACACGGCGGTGCGGATCGGGCCGGCGCCCGCGGCCGAGAGCTATCTGTGCGCCGACCGGCTGCTGGAGGCCGCCGCCCGCACCGGCGCCCAGGCCGTCCACCCCGGGTACGGCTTCCTCGCGGAGAACGCCGGCTTCGCGCGTGCGTGCGAGGAGGCCGGGCTGGTCTTCATCGGCCCTCCCGCGGAGGCGATCTCCCTGATGGGCGACAAGATCCGCGCCAAGGAGACGGTCGCGGCGGCCGGGGTTCCGGTGGTTCCCGGCTCCAGCGGCGTTGGGCTCACCGACGACCGGCTCGCCGAGGCCGCCCGCCGCATCGGCCTGCCGGTGCTGCTCAAGCCCTCCGCCGGGGGCGGCGGCAAGGGCATGCGGCTGGTGCGGGAGGCGGACCGGCTCGCCGAGGAGATCGCCGCCGCCCGCCGCGAGGCCCGCGCCTCCTTCGGTGACGACACCCTCCTCGTCGAGCGCTGGATCGACCGGCCCCGGCACATCGAGATCCAGGTCCTGGCCGACGGCCACGGCAACGTCGTGCACCTCGGCGAGCGCGAGTGCTCCCTCCAGCGCCGCCACCAGAAGATCGTCGAGGAGGCGCCGAGCGTGCTCCTCGACGAGGAGATCCGGGCCGCGATGGGCGAGGCCGCGGTGCGGGCCGCCCGCTCCTGCGGCTACCGGGGCGCGGGCACGGTGGAGTTCATCGTGCCCGGCGGGGACCCGACGGCGTACTGCTTCATGGAGATGAACACCCGTCTCCAGGTGGAGCACCCGGTCACCGAGATGGTCACGGGGATCGACCTGGTGGAGTGGCAACTGCGGGTGGCGGCGGGCGAACCGCTGCCGTTCACGCAGAAGGACATCCGGCTGACCGGCCATGCGATCGAGGCCCGTCTGTGCGCGGAGGACCCGGCACGCGGGTTCCTGCCCTCGGGCGGCACGGTGCTCAGACTGCGCGAGCCGCGGGGCGAGGGGGTGCGCACCGACTCCGGGCTGAGCGAGGGCACCGAGGTCGGCAGCCTGTACGACCCGATGCTGTCCAAGGTGATCGCCCACGGCCCGGACCGGGCGACCGCGCTGCGCAGACTCCAAGCGGCCCTGGCCCGCACGGTGATCCTGGGCGTGCAGACCAACACCGGGTTCCTGCGCCGGCTGCTGGCCCACCCGGCCGTCGTGGCGGGCGAGCTGGACACCGGGCTGGTGGAGCGGGTGGCCGACGAGCTGACCGTCACCGAGGTGCCGGAGGAGGTCTACGAGGCCGCCGCGGCCGTACGGCTCGAGGCGCTGCGCCCCAAGGGCGGGGGCTGGACCGACCCGTTCTCGGTGCCGAACGGCTGGCGGCTGGGCGGGGAGCCGAAGCCGGTGGCGTTCCCGCTGCGTGTGCCGGGACACGACCCCGTCACCCACCCGGTGCGCGGCACCCACACCGTCACCGACGACACGGTCGCGGTCACCCTGGACGGCGTCCGTCACACCTTCCACCGCGCCGCCGACTGGCTGGGCCGCGACGGCGACGTCTGGCACGTGCGCGACCACGACCCGGTGGCCGCGTCCCTCACCCGTGCGGCCCACTGTGGCGCCGACTCCCTCACGGCGCCCATGCCGGGGACGGTCACGGTGGTGAAGGTCGCCGTCGGCGACAAGGTGACCGCGGGTCAGAGCCTGCTGGTGGTCGAGGCGATGAAGATGGAGCACGTCATCTCCGCCCCGCACGCCGGCACCGTCACCGAATTGGACGTCACGCCGGGCACGACGGTCGCCATGGACCAGGTGCTGGCCGTGATCGCCCCTGACGACGAGGACGGCGCGCACGCGAAGGAGGAGACGGCATGAGCGTTCCCGGATCCGGTCTGCCCATGGTCGTCCCGGCCCCCGGCCTGCCCGCCCGGGTCAGGATCCATGAGGTCGGCCCCCGCGACGGGCTGCAGAACGAGAAGACGACCGTGCCGACCGAGGTCAAGGCGGAGTTCATCCGCCGCCTCGCCGGCGCGGGCCTGACGACCGTCGAGGCCACCAGCTTCGTCCACCCGAAGTGGGTGCCCCAACTGGCCGACGCGGAGGCGCTGTTCCCCCAGGTCAGGGATCTGCAGGGAGTGCACCTGCCGGTCCTGGTGCCCAATGCGCGCGGTCTGGAGCGCGCGCTCGCCCTCGGGGCGGACCGCATCGCCGTGTTCGCCAGCGCCACCGAGTCCTTCGCCAAGGCCAACCTCAACCGCACGGTGGAGGAGTCCCTCGCGATCTTCGAACCGGTCGTGGCCCGCGCCAAGGACGAGGGCCTCCATGTCCGCGGCTATGTCTCCATGTGCTTCGGCGACCCCTGGGAGGGACCGGTCCCCGTCCAGCAGGTCGTCGGGGTCTGCCGGGCCCTGCTGGACATGGGCTGCGACGAGCTGAGCCTCGGGGACACGATCGGGGTGGCGACCCCCGGTCATGTACGGGAGCTGCTGGCCGCCCTCACCGAGCGGCAGGTGCCGGTCTCCGCGCTCGGTGTGCACTTCCACGACACCTACGGCCAGGCCCTCGCCAACACCCTGGCCGCGCTCCAGTACGGCGTCACCACCGTCGACGCCTCCGCGGGCGGCCTCGGCGGCTGCCCGTACGCCAAGTCCGCCACCGGCAATCTCGCCACCGAGGACCTGGTGTGGATGCTGCACGGCCTCGGCATCGACACCGGAGTCGACCTCGGCCGCCTCGTCGCCACGAGCGAGTGGATGGCCGACCGGCTGGGCCGCCCCAGCCCTTCCCGCACCCTCCGCGCCCTCTCCCACAAGGAGCAGTGATCGACGATGAACCACCGTCTGACCCCCGAGCTGGAGGAACTCCGCCGCACCGTCGAGGAGTTCGCGCACGACGTCGTGGCCCCCAAGATCGGTGACTTCTACGAGCGGCACGAGTTCCCGTACGAGATCGTGCGGGAGATGGGCCGTATGGGCCTGTTCGGGCTGCCGTTCCCGGAGGAGTACGGCGGCATGGGCGGCGACTACCTGGCCCTCGGCGTCGCGCTGGAGGAGCTGGCCCGGGTGGACTCCTCGGTCGCCATCACCCTGGAGGCCGGTGTGTCGCTCGGCGCCATGCCGCTGTACCGGTTCGGCACCGAGGAGCAGAAGCGGCAGTGGCTGCCTAAGCTGTGCTCGGGCGAGATGCTGGGCGCCTTCGGCCTGACCGAACCGGACGGCGGCTCGGACGCGGGGGCGACCCGGACGACGGCCCGTCTGGACCCGGAGACCGACGAGTGGGTGATCAACGGCACCAAGTGCTTCATCACCAACTCGGGCACGGACATCACGGGCCTGGTGACGGTGACGGCGGTCACCGGCCACCGGCCCGACGGCCGTCCGCTGATCTCCGCGATCATCGTCCCCTCCGGCACCCCCGGCTTCACGGTGGCGCCTCCCTACTCGAAGGTCGGCTGGAACGCCTCGGACACCCGTGAGCTGTCCTTCAGTGACGTGCGGGTGCCGAAGGCGAACCTCCTGGGCGAGGAGGGCCGCGGCTACGCGCAGTTCCTGCAGATCCTCGACGAGGGCCGGGTCGCCATCGCGGCTCTGGCGACGGGGCTCGCCCAGGGCTGTGTGGACGAGTCGGTGAAGTACGCCAAGGAGCGTCACGCCTTCGGCAGGCCGATCGCCGCCAACCAGGCCATCCAGTTCAAGATCGCCGACATGGAGACGAGGGCCCACACGGCCCGTCTCGCCTGGCGTGACGCGGCGTACCGGCTGGTCGCCGGCGAGCCCTTCAAGAAGGAGGCGGCCCTGGCCAAGCTCCACTCCTCCACGGTCGCCGTCGACAACGCCCGCGACGCCACCCAGATCCACGGCGGCTACGGCTTCATGAACGAGTACCCGGTCGCCCGTATGTGGCGCGACTCCAAGATCCTGGAGATCGGCGAGGGCACGAGCGAGGTGCAGCGGATGCTGATCGCGAGGGAGCTGGGTCTGACGAGCTGACATCCCACCGCCCGCCGGCGCCCACCGGGCACGGGCCGCCGGCGGGCACGGGTACGGCAACCCCGCCCTCTGGACATCAAATGAGGTTAGGCTAACCTACCTCCGGAATTGTCCGGCGGGCGCTCGCCCCCGTTCGAAAGCAGTCACACCCATGCCCAACGCCCGTGCCACCTCTCTCTCCCGCCGCGGCATCCTCGCCGCGGGCGGCGCCCTCGGCCTTGGTGCCGTGCTCGCAGCCTGCGGCAGCGACGACAAGAAAAGCGGTGGGTCGGGCAGCGACACGGCTGCCGCCACATCCGGCCCCTGGTCCTTCAAGGACGACCGGGGAGAGACCGTCAAGGCCGACAAGACCCCGTCGAACATCGTGGCCTTCGTCGGTGTGGCCGCCGCGCTGCACGACTACGGCATCCAGGTCAAGGGCGTCTTCGGCCCGACGAAGACCAAGGACGGCAAGGCCGATGTGCAGGCCGGCGACATGGACGTCGACAAGGTGACGATCCTCGGCAACGAGTGGGGCCAGTTCAACATCGAGAAGTACGCCTCCCTCGCCCCCGACCTCCTGGTCTCCACCATGTTCGACGACGCGGGCACCCTCTGGTACGTCCCGGAGGAGTCGAAGAAGAAGATCCTCGCCGTCGGCGCCCCCACCGTCGGCATCTCCGTCTACGACCGGCAGATGCCCAAGTCGCTGGAGAGCATGCTCGCGTTCGCCGAGTCCCTCGGCGCGGACGTCACCGCCGACAAGGTCAAGCAGGCGAAGAAGCGCTTCGAGGACGCGGCCGCCCGGCTGCGCGCCGCCGCCAAGGCCAAGCCGGACATCAAGGTCATGGCGGGGTCGGCCAGCCAGGACCTGTTCTACGTCTCCGGCACCAACCTCTCGATCGACCTGGAGTACTTCAAGGCCCTCGGCGTGAACTTCGTCGAGCCCCCGGAGAGCGCCAAGAAGCAGGGCGGCGGCTGGTTCGAGTCGCTGAGCTGGGAGAACGTCGACAAGTACCCGGCGGACATCATCATGATGGACAACCGCACCTCGGCCATCCAGCCCGCCGACATCACCGAGGCGACCTGGAAGAAGCTCCCCGCCGTCAAGGCCGGCCAGGTCATCCCGCGCACCGCCGAGCCGATCCTGTCCTACGACAAGTGCGCCCCGCTCCTGGAGGACCTGGCGAAGGCCATCGAGACGGCCAAGAAGGTCAGCTGAGCCTTGGAAAGGACACCCGAAGCAGCGTGATGGAGTGACACCGGTCAGGGGAGGGGCGGCGTTTCGCCGAAACAAAACTCAGGTTAGGCTAACCTAAGTTTCTGTCGCGCGACTCCGCCCCTCAGCGCGTCCCCGCGGACGTACCCATCTACCGGAGGACCCCCACATGCGCTCACACCTGCTCAATGACCTCACCGCGGAGCACTACTGCCGCTCCGTGAAAGAAGGAGTGGAGCGGGTGGCCGCCAGGATCGCCGCCGCCGACCGGCCCTTCACCGGGATCACGGTCGACGAGCTCGCCCCCCGGATCGACCGGATCGACCTCGACCGGCCGCTCGGCGACACCACGGCGGCTCTCGACGAGCTGGAGGAGGTCTATCTGCGGGACGCGGTCTACTTCCACCACCCCCGCTACATCGCCCATCTCAACTGCCCGGTCGTCATCCCCGCGGTGCTCGGCGAGGCCGTCCTGTCCGCCGTCAACTCCTCCCTGGACACCTGGGACCAGTCGGTGGGCGGCACCCTGATCGAGCGCAGACTCATCGACTGGACGACCGCCCGGATCGGCCTCGGCCCGGCCGCCGACGGCGTGTTCACCTCCGGCGGCACCCAGTCCAACCTCCAGGCGCTGCTGCTCGCCCGTGAGGAGGCCAAGACGGACGACCTCGCACGGCTGCGGATCCTCACCTCCGAGGTCAGCCACTTCAGTGTGCGGAAGTCGGCCACACTGCTGGGCCTGGGCCCGGACGCGGTGATCTCCGTGCCCGCCGACCCCGGCAAACGGATGCGGACGGTCTGTCTCGCCCACGAGCTGGAGCGCTGCCGGCGCGACGGCCTGGTCCCCATGGCCGTGGTCGCCACCGCCGGCACCACCGACTTCGGCTCCATCGACCCGCTGCCCGAGATCGCCGAGCTGTGCGCGCAGCACGGCGCCTGGCTGCACGTCGACGCGGCCTACGGCTGCGGTCTGCTGGTCTCCCCCACCCGCCGTCATCTGCTCGCCGGCATCGAGCACGCCGACTCGGTCACCGTCGACTACCACAAGTCCTTCTTCCAGCCGGTGAGCTCGTCCGCCGTACTGGTCCGGGACGCCTCCACCCTGCGCCATGTCACCTACCACGCGGACTATCTCAATCCGCGCCGCGCGGTCCTCGAGCGCATCCCCAACCAGGTCGACAAGTCCCTCCAGACCACCCGCCGTTTCGACGCCCTCAAGCTGTGGATGACGCTGCGCGTGATGGGCGCCGACGGCATCGGCCGGCTCTTCGACGAGGTGTGCGACCTGGCGGCCGAGGGCTTCCGGATGCTCGCCGCAGACCCGCGCTTCGAGGTCGTCGTCGAGCCCGCCCTGTCCACCCTGGTCTTCCGCTGCGTCCCGGCCGCCGTCACCGACCCGGCCGAGATCGACCGCGCCAACCTCCACGCCCGCAAGGCCCTGTTCGCCTCCGGCGACGCCGTGATCGCCGGCACCAAGGTCGCCGGCCGCCACTACCTGAAGTTCACCCTGCTCAACCCCGAAACCACACCGGACGACCTCGCCGCCGTCCTCGATCTGATCGCCGACCACGTCGAGCAGTACCTGGGAGAGTCCCTTGACCGCGCGTCCTGAAGCCCCCGCCGCTCCCTACGACTTCGTGGGGATCGGGCTCGGCCCCTTCAACCTCGGCCTCGCCTGCCTCACCGAGCCGATCGCCGAGCTGAACGGTGTCTTCCTGGAGTCCAAGCCCGACTTCGACTGGCACTCGGGGATGTTCCTCGACGGCGCCCATCTGCAGACCCCGTTCATGTCGGACCTGGTGACCCTGGCCGACCCGACGTCCCCGTACTCCTTCCTCAACTACCTGAAGGAGAAGGGCCGTCTGTACTCGTTCTACATCCGGGAGAACTTCTTCCCCCTCCGGGTCGAGTACAACGACTACTGCCGCTGGGCGGCGGCCCGGCTGAACAGCATCCGCTTCAGCACGACGGTCACCGAGGTGACGTACGAGGACGAGGACGGCCTCTACGTCGTCCGCACCGACACCGGGGAAACGTTCCGCGCCCGCCACCTCGTCCTCGGCACCGGCACCTCGCCGCACATCCCGGACGCCTGCCGCGACCTGGACGGCGACTTCATCCACACCGCCGACTACATGGGGCACAAGGAACGGCTCCAGCGCAAGAAGTCGATCACCCTGGTCGGCAGCGGCCAGTCCGCCGCCGAGATCTACTACGACCTGCTCGGCGAGATCGACGTCCACGGCTACCAGCTGAACTGGGTCACACGCTCCCCGCGCTTCTTCCCGCTGGAGTACACCAAGCTCACCCTGGAGATGACCTCTCCGGAGTACGTCGACTACTACCACGCGCTGCCGGAGGCGACCCGCTACCGCCTCGCCGAGCAGCAGAAGGGCCTGTACAAGGGCATCAACGGGGACCTGATCAACGACATCTTCGACCTGCTCTACCAGAAGAAGCTCACCGGCCCGGCCCCCACCCGTCTGCTCACCAACTCCGCGCTCACCGCCGCCTCCCACGACCAGGGCACCTACACCCTCACCTTCCGCCAGGAGGAGCAGGGCAAGGACTTCGAGCTGCGCAGCGAGGGCCTGATCCTGGCGACCGGCTACCGGTACGCCGAACCGGAGTTCCTGCGGCCCGTCCACGACCGGCTGCGCCGTGACTCCCACGGCAACTTCGACATCGGCCGCAACTACGCCATCGACATCACCGGCCGCGGTGTCTTCCTCCAGAACGCCGGCGTGCACGCCCACAGCGTCACCAGCCCCGACCTGGGCATGGGCCCGTACCGCAACAGCTGCATCATCCGGGAGATGCTCGGCGTCGAGTACTACCCGATCGAGAAGACGATCGCCTTCCAGGAGTTCGCCGCATGAACTTCACCTTCCGCCCGCTCGATCCGCTCAAGGACGCCGAGCTGCTGCACGGCTGGGTCACCCACCCCAAGGCCAGGTTCTGGATGATGCAGGACGCGAAGCCGGAGGACGTCGAGCGCACCTATATGGCGATCGCCGCCGACGAGCACCACCACGCGTTCCTCGGCCTGCACCACGGGGAGCCCGTCTTCCTGATGGAGCGGTACGACCCCGCCCACCGGGAGCTGGTCGGGCTGTACGAGCCCGAGCCCGGCGACGTCGGCATGCACTTCCTGGTCGCGCCCACCGACACCCCCGTGCACGGGTTCACCCGGGCCGTGATCACCGCCATCATGGCCCACCTCTTCGAGGACCCGGGGACGAACAGAGTGGTGGTCGAGCCCGATGTGCGCAACACCGCCGTGCACGCTCTGAACGAGGCCGTCGGTTTCGTTCCGGAGCGGGAGATCCAGAAGCCGGAGAAGAGGGCGCTGCTGAGCTTCTGCACCCGGGAGCAGTTCGAGAAGGCGGTGCGGCGCGCATGACTCTCGCCGGTGCCGTGGCCCACCTCTCCCCCGAGCACTGGGAGAGAGCCAACCGCCTTCTGATACGCAAGGCCCTCGCCGAGTTCGCCCATGAGCGGCTGATCGCCCCCGAGCAGGACGGCGACCACTACGTCGTCCGCAGCGACGACGGTCTGACCCGCTACCGCTTCACCGCCGTCCGCCGCGCCCTCGACCACTGGCAGGTGGACCCCGCGTCCCTGTCCCGCCACCGTGACGGCGCCGAACTCCCCCTCAACGCCCTGGACTTCTTCATCGAACTGAAGCAGTCCCTCGGGCTGAGCGACGAGATCCTGCCGGTCTACCTGGAGGAGATCTCCTCCACCCTGGCGAGCACCTGCTACAAGCTCACCAAGCCGCGGGTGACCTCCGCCGAGCTCGCGCGCCGCGGCTTCCAGGAGATCGAGACCGGCATGACCGAGGGCCACCCCTGCTTCGTGGCCAACAACGGCCGGCTCGGCTTCGGCATCCAGGAGTACCTCGCCTACGCCCCCGAGGCCGCGCGTCCCGTCCGGCTGGTGTGGCTGGCCGCGCACCGCTCACGGGCCGCGTTCTCGGCGGGCGCCGGCATCACGTACGAGGCGTTCATCCGGGAGGAGCTGGGCGAGGCCACCGTCGAGCGGTTCGGGAAGCAGCTGCGTGGGCAGGGCCTCGACCCCGCCGACTACCTTCTCGTCCCCGTCCATCCCTGGCAGTGGCGGAACAAGATCGCCGTCACCTTCGCCGCCGAGATCGCCCGCCGCCATCTGGTCCTCCTGGGCGAGAGCGAGGACGAGTACCTGGCCCAGCAGTCCATACGGACCTTCTTCAACACCTCCCGCCCTGAGAAGCACTACGTCAAGACCGCGCTCTCCGTCCTCAACATGGGCTTCATGCGGGGGCTGTCCGCCGCCTACATGGAGGCCACCCCGGCCATCAACGACTGGCTGGCACGGCTGATCGACAACGATCCGGTGCTGAAGTCGACGGGGCTGACGATCCTGCGCGAGCGGGCGGCGGTCGGCTACCGGCACCTGGAGTACGAGGCGGCCACGGACCGCTCCTCGCCGTACCGGAAGATGCTGGCCGCGCTCTGGCGGGAGAGCCCGGTGCCCTCGCTCCGCGAGGGCGAGTCCCTGGCGACCATGGCCTGCCTGCTCCATGCGGACCATGAGGGCGCGTCCTTCGCGGGCGCGCTGATCGAGCGCTCGGGGCTGACGCCCGTGCAGTGGCTGCGGCACTATCTGCGGGCCTACCTCACGCCTCTTCTGCACAGCTTCTACGCCTACGACCTGGCGTTCATGCCGCACGGGGAGAACGTGATCCTGGTCCTGGAGGACGGCGTGGTGCGGCGGGCGATCTTCAAGGACATCGCCGAGGAGATCGTGGTGATGGACCCGGACGCCGTCCTGCCGCCCGAGGTCCGGCGGATCCGGATGGAGGTCCCGGAGGACAAGAGGCTGCTGTCGGTCTTCACGGACGTCTTCGACTGCTTCTTCCGCTTCCTGGCCGCACAGCTCGCCACCGAGGGCGTCCTCGAGGAGGACGACTTCTGGCGGACGGTCGCCGAGACGGTCCGCGCGTACCAGGAGTCGGTGCCCGAACTCGCCGAGAAGTTCCGGCAGTACGACATGTTCGCCCCCGAGTTCGCGCTGAGCTGCCTCAACCGGCTCCAGCTGCGGAACAACCGGCAGATGGTGGACCTGACGGACCCGTCGGGCGCACTGCAGCTGGTCGGGACCCTGAAGAACCCCATCGCGGCGTTCTGACCCGGCCCGCCACGACAGCGGACGGGCGCCCCAAAGTACGGTCCTCCGGGGCGCCCGTCGGCGGTGTGCCGTGTCCGCCGTCTGCTGTCTGCCGTCTTCTGTCCGCCGTCCGCTGTCTACGCGGCGGGCCAGGGGACCTGCGGCGACCGGTAGTACCCGATCCCCAGGGCGTCCCAGCGCGGTGCCTGCGCCGCGAGCCGCACCTTGTAGGTGTCCCAGTCGTGCGTGGCCGCCGGCGACCAGCCGAGCTCGGCGGCACCGGGCAGCCGGGGGAAGGCCATGGTGTCGAGGTGCGCGGAGGTGGACAGGGTCTCCGTCCACAGCGGGGCCTCGACCCCGAGCACGGCGGACTCGGGCACGTCGGGCAGATAGCCGCCCGGGTTCCAGTCGTACGACCGCTGGACCTCGACATAACCGGCCCAGGCCAGTCCCAGCGGGGTGTCCTTGGTGTACTTCATGTCCAGGTACACCCGGTCGGCCGGGGACAGGATCAGCTTGGTGCCGTTCCGGGCGGCCCGTGCGACCTGGGCCTTCTCCGCCGCGCTGGTGGAGTCCAGGCCCCAGTACTGGGCGAGGGCGCCCTTGGCCGGGCCGGCGCCGGTCAGCTGGTGCCAGCCGATGACCGTCTTGCCGTACCGGGCGACGACGGGCTGCACCCGGTTCATGAACGCCGCATAGTCCTCAGGGCTCGTGGAGTGCGCCTCGTCACCGCCGATGTGCAGATGGCGGCCGGGGGTGAGGGCGGCCACCTCGCGGATCACGTCGTCCACGAAGTCGTAGGTGATCTCCTTGTTCACGCACAGCGAGCTGAAGCCGACCTTGGTGCCGGTGTAGAGCGGGGGTGCCACGCCGTCGCAGTTCAGCTCGGCGTAGGAGGCCAGGGCCGCGTTGGTGTGGCCGGGCATGTCGATCTCGGGGACGACCTCCAGATGACGGGAGGCGGCGTAGCGGACGATCTCCTGGTAGTCGGCCTTGGTGTAGTGGCCGCCCGGGCCGCCGCCGACCTGGGTGGAGCCACCGTAGGTGGCCAGGCGCGGCCAGGAGTCGACGGCGATGCGCCAGCCCTGGTCGTCGCTGAGGTGCAGATGCAGCTTGTTGATCTTGTAGAGGGCGAGTTCGTCGATGTAGCGCTTGACCTGCTCCACGGTGAAGAAGTGCCGGGCGACGTCGAGCATGGCGCCGCGGTACGCGAAGCGCGGCCTGTCCTGGATGGTGCCGCCCGCGACCAGCCACGGCCCCGGCTGCACGGACTTCTTCTCGACGGCGGCGGGCAGCAGCTGACGCAGGGTCTGCACCCCGTGGAAAAGTCCGGCCGGCTCCTGGGCGGTGATGGTCACGCCCTCGGCCCCGCTGTCGAGGCGGTAGCCCTCGGCGCCGAACGGGCCCTTGGCCAGCCGGAGTCGGATGCCTCCGTCGCCCTGGGTGGTGAGGGGCAGACGGTAGCCGGTCGAGGGACGCAGGATGTCCGCGAGATAGGTGCCGATCCGGCGGACCTCGGGGGAGTCGTCGACGCGGATGCGGGTGCCGGAGGTGATGCGGTACGGGGTTCCGCCGGCCTTCACCGAGGCGGGGGCGGGAATCACCTGGTCCAGGGGGGTCGCCGCCCGCCGGGGTTCCGCGTGCCCAGCGGACGCGACGCCCATGGTGAAAGCCCCGGTCGCCGCCACCAGCAGCAGCGCCCCCAGGGTCCGGGTCAGCCGAATCGGCCGGACCGGTCGAGTCGGTCGGGTCAGTCGGGTCGGTCGGGTCGTGCGGGTGGTGCGGGTCGCGCGCATCGTACGGGTCGTACGGGGAGTCGTGCCGGGGTGCCGTCTCACATGCGCTCCCTTCGCTCGCTCGGTGAAGCCCCGATGGTATGGACCACTCTCCCGCAGCCGCGGGGAAACCGTCCCCGCATGGCGGAAATCATCCGGAAGGAGGGCACGAAACATACGCCGGTGCCCTGTCAAGCGGATGCCGGGATCCACCAGGAGTTCTGCCCGGAACAACCAGTACCTGGCGGGGAGAGGAACGGATGAGCGGGAACGATCGGACGGTCCGGACGCGGCCGCCCCGGCCGCCTCGCCGCAGCCGCGCTACATCATCACCCAGCACACCGTGCTCGCCCCCCGGCGAGCTGCCACTGCACGCCGGGCAGGTGCCGGCCTGGTCCGACGAGGACTTCTGGCTGACCGAAGAGAAGGCCGGGCGGTGGGCAGACGGCTCGCACACCGCGGACACCGTTTACGACCGGCGCCACGGCGTGGGCACGCGCGACCCGCTCAACGCGATCCCGCTGTACGGCGGCCCCGCCCACGCCGCGGTTGCGCATGCCCGCGAGCCCAGGGCAGCACGGACGAGACTTCCGGCTGACAATGTCCGCGAAGCGACGGTGTTCGAGGAGCACTCCGTTCCGCGAACACCGCCGCTTCGCTTACTGGGTACTGCTGCGCCGCAGGCCCGCGGTCAGCTCCGCGGCGATCCGCGCACACCGGGCGGCGTACGCGTCCAGGTGCCGTGTTCTGAACTCCTCAACGCTCCAGTCATGGGACAGAACATCGCCGCCCGGCCATATGTACGCCCAGCCACGGTCTCCGGTGGAGAGCGTCACCTGGCGCAGCTCATAGCGGTCGTCCTCGAACGCGTCGAGGATTCTCCATTCCTCGGTACTGAGGTCGGTGAGCAGCAGGCCGGTTGCCGCGCCGCCGAGGGCATCGGCGACGAGTCCGGGGTAGACCCGCCCTTCGAGCGCGGCGGCGCGCCAGCCGGGCGCGGAGGCGGGTGTACGGGCGGGTATTCGCCCCAGCAGGGCTTCGAGGACTTCGGGCAACTGGAGGGTGCCGTAGCAGAACAGCACGTCTGGGCACTGTGAAAGTCGGTCCCGGCAACCAGAGGTCTCGGGGACCGCGGCGCGCTGGTTGAGCATCTGTGTCATGCACATTCCATGTGTCAGCGAGAGGGGAGGTACATCGCGTCATAGACGGGCGACTCCGGGGCGTGCTTGATCCGCCCCATGATCGTGTACCCCCACCGAAGATAGGCGTCGTGGGCGGGCTGGTTGTCGACGATGCACGTCAGGGTGGTGACGCTTTCCGCCCGGCCGGCGATGACCGTGTCGTGGATCTGCCGTCCCAGGCCGCGGTTCTGCAGCTCGGGAAGGACCATCAGCTCCCGCAGCCAGAAAACGCCCCTGGCTTCCGCCAGGTCGCGCAGCCACGCCGGCCGCCGGTCACCCAGGGATGTCCACCACGGCTTGTCCGCGGGCAGGGTGGCGCCGTGCACATAGCCCACGATCCGTCCGTCCTGCCGGGCCGTCACCGTCTCGAACCCCTCGGTGTCGAACGCGGCTTCCAGGCGGGCGCGGAACGAGTCGACGGAGAAGAACGGGTCACCGACGTAGGGCGGAACGTCGTACACCCGGGCGTACACGTCGACCAGTTCGTCAGCGATGCCCTTGGCAGATCTCCCGTCGTATCGCTGGTACTCCGCATCCACGGTGTGCTCTCTCCTTCTGGGCTGCGCTCAGGCGACATGGGCGCGGATCTGTTCGAGCAGATCCCGGACTCCGCTGGCGCGCTGGTGGGGAATCAGTCCGTCGTGGACGATCTTCAACTGCTGGGCGGCACGGGTGGAGGACATACCGCCCTGGATGAGACGCAGGGCTTCCTTGGTGGCGGCGACGCTGTGGTCGATATCGCCGTTCTGGAGAGCCGCGATGGACAGCCGGCCGAGGCACATGCCCCGGTTGCGGGAGTGCGCGACGTCCTGGAGCGCTTCAGACGCGGCGAGCAGTTTCTGGGCGCGTGCTGTCTGGCCGAGATCGAGACGGCACATGCCTTCCAGACAGGTCAGCTCTGCCAGGTTCAGGAACGTGGTCCAGCCGGGGTCACGTTCGTCATCACCGCGTTCCCACTCCCGCCACGCCCGCTTGATCGCGGCCTCGCAGGTGAAGGCGTCTCCCACCCGGGCGTGCCCTTGTGCCTCGCGGATGGCAAGGAGCGCGGTGACTCGGCGCGGTGCCTGCCAGAGTTCTGCGTGCGTCTGGGCGAGGCGGGCGAACCGTACGGCTTCGCGGCCCTTGTTGAGGTCGACCGCCTGTCTGGCCATGTTGCTGAGGGTGCGGCTGGCCAACTCGTCGTCGCCGGTGAAGTGCGCGGCGTTCAGTGCTTCGGCGAAGTACTGGCGGGCCTGCGCCTGCAAGCCGGCGTCGTAGCAGAACCAGCCGAGAGAGGTGGTGAACTTTCCCGCGACGGCATGGAGCTGCTTGCCGAGAGCGTCGTCGTAGATGCCGTGGTCGATCATGTGGTGCACCCAGTACAGATGCGCGCGGGTCGGCCGCCAGAGCCTGTTGCCTCCGAACTGCTGGTCGATGGCGTCCATGTCGTCCGCGGCTTCACGCAACAGCGCTACCTCGTCCGTGCCGATCCGCCAGTCATCGGAGCCGGTGACGGTCTCGGCCAGCCACGGAGGCGGCGCCTGGTCCGTGAGCGGGCTGGACCCAGCGCCGGCCAGGGCCGGAGACCGGACGGGAGTCCGGCTGGTCAGAGGGACCGGTGTGAGGACCGGGAGGCTGTCCGGCTCACGTGCTCGCGGGGGGCGGAATCCCAGCTCTTCGACAGGCCGTCCCCAGTAGGCGGCCAGAACCTCGCGGGCCTCCGGATGGGGCCAGGGAGGAGACGATCCTTCCCACTTGGAGAGCTGACGGATGCTGAATGTCGGCGGCTTGGCGATCCGTCCTTCCGCATGGAGGCGCGCAGCAAGGTCCGTCAGGTCCTGGACCACTTTCTGCTGCGTCCGGTTCGCCCTTGTGCGTAACCGCTTGAGTTCGCTCATGGCCCACCTCCCTCGCCGTCCCGGGTTCGCCTCACCGTAGCGGCTGTTGCCTGCCCTGCGTGAAGGGTCGTCAATCCAAAGCGCAGGTCAGGCGGAAAGGGCCGTCGAAAGGGCGGCCAAAGGGCGGGTAGGAGACGGGCAGAGTTCCGGGTAAAAGACCTGGTCACCTTCCACGGCGTTCGCTGCACTGGGTCACGTCGCAAACACCCTGTGTTCCGTCGTGATGGTGGGAGGGCTCATGGAGACCCGCGAGATCGCCGAGAGCGCACCCATGTCCGCCTGGTTCTCCGCAGCTACTCCGTACCCGGACACGTCTGTGAGCCTGTGGCGGAACAACCCCCACCTCCCGCGGCGCCTCGCGTGCGGTGTGACCTTCGACATCGTGCTGGCCGGCCGTTCCCTCATCGAGTCGGCCTATCGACTCCTCGCCCGGTACGAACAGCCGCTCGGCCCCGCGGTGACGTTCACCAACATCCGTTCGGCCGCAGTGCTGGTGCCGCGTGGCACCAGTGCCCGGTGGCCCGGCCTGATGACCGCCGCCCAGTGGCCCGGACGGGTTTCTCAGCCTGCCTGCCTGGGACGGGGCCACGCCATCCTCATCCCCGCGCTTGCGCCGCGGCCGACGGCAGGTCTCGTGCGGTGGCTCGTGCCCCCTGACGACGAGCAGACCATCGGCGGCGTCCCGCTGCTGACGAGCCCCGTCCCATTGGCCCGGTGCCTCACCGAGGCCCATGCCGCCCTTGCGCCGCGCACCAGAGAGCGCACCCCCCTCAGCAGGGCTGTGTCGGCCGTGAGGCCGGTCCTGCCATCCCCCCAGAGGACGTGATGACGACGACAGCCTTACGGGCACCTCGCCCGGCTCACCGCGACGGGGAAGTGCTGCATCAACGGATCTCCGTCGTTTCCCGCCGCGGAACCCACCCACGCGCTGAGGACGCCCTTCGGGCAGGCTCCCTGCGCCGAATCACAGCAGCCAAGCTCAGGTACTGCGGGCTTGATGCCCTGGTCGATGACGTCATGCTCATCGTCTCCGAACTGTGGACAAACGCCCTTCTGCACAGCGGTACCAGCGAGATCACCCTGAGCATCAAGGTGCAGGACGGGTTCCTCCACATCATCGTGGACGACGGCATGCCCGGCTTCCCCGTCTCCAAAGCCGCTGACGAGGAGGCGCTGTCCGGACGCGGCCTGGCCCTGGTGGACGCTCTTGCGAAGGAGCACGGGGGCGAGTGGAGCGCAACCGAGGACGGCACCGCGACCTGGTGCACCCTCGCTCTACCCCAGGAGACTGCATCGTGAGCGCGCTGGTGCTGCCCTCCCGCGCAGAGCGAGCGCCTGCGACCTCCCTTGCCTTGGGCCGCCGCAACTGCGGTGATGTGCCGCGCTGGGACCGCCCGGTACAGCGCGCTTGTCTCCCGGAGCGGGAGACCGTGAAAGCGGCGCCCGCCGCGATCCGTGCCTGGCAGCCGTACGACGGGAATGCCTGGCTGGACGACGTGGGCGATGCCCTCGACTCTGTACCGCCGGCCGAGGACCGCGTGGACGAACTCGCGCAGCGGCTGCGCGGCTACCTCACGCAGCTCGTGAACTACGCCGTCAACAGCGGCACCGAGGCGCAGGACTCGCGCACCATGGACCCTGTCGCGCGGGCCCGAGCCCTACGCGCAGAGAAGCCGCCCGGCGACTACCACCAGGGCGTGGTCCACCTGCGGAGGCTGGGCCGGGCCGTGAACGAGTTGCACGACCTCCTGGTCGAACAGCACGTCATCAAGGGACCGGACTCTCTGAACGAACCACCGCAGCCCGCATCCCTCTTCCAGAGCACACCGTGACCCGACCTGCCCACCACGATCCCTCTCCTGGAGACCTCTCGATGACTGTCGAGACAGCAGCCTGCCTTCCGGAGCCCGCGGCCATCGTCCGCAGCTTCACCACGCAGCTGCCCGGCGCCCCGAGGGCCCTGATCACCGCGCGCGCCTGGATGCGGCAGATGGTCACTGTCCTGCGCTGGTCCGGCGACGTCCAGACGGCCGTCGAGGTCGCCAGCAGGCTCGTGGACAACGGCGTGCGCCACGGCATACCCAGTACCAGGCCCTCGGTCGAGCGGCAGCTCACCTTGAGCGTCGCCATCGACGAGGCCGGCGCGCTGCTGATCGACGTGACCGACCTGGACCCGGCCTTCCCGTGCTTCGAAGCCGCCGCGCGGGGTGAGAAGGGCCGGGGCCTGTGGGAGGTCGCCTCCCTCGGCGCCCGCGTCACGTGGTTCCTGCACCACGAGCGGACCGGCAAAACCGTCCGCGCCACCCTCGCACCCAGCTCTCAGACTCCCTCTCCGGCCATCTCCGAGCCGAGTTCCCCCACGGCGTCGCAGCGCGCCGAAGAGGGCCCCGACTCCGCTTCCGGGAGGCAGCAGTGACCACCGCGGCCGACCTGGTCATCCCGTACATCACCGCCCGCGCCGGCGAGGAAGCCGACCTGCTGTCCCACCTGTGCGTGCGCCAGGGCCCGGACCGGCAGCAGCGGCTCGCCTACGTGGACGAGGACCCCCGGGACCGGGACCACAAGGGCGTGCTGTGGGCGCGCTACTCCATGTCGCTCGACGCCTTCGGCAATCCGGCGGGACGCCCGCAGTGGCGGCTGGTGCACCCGCTGCGGCAGCGCGTGACGATGCATCTGCTGCGCTGCCAGGTGTGCGCGGAGCCGGTCCCGCGCCGTGGCGGCGTGTTGTTCCTGGAGACAGCCAGCCGTATCGAGGGCCCTGGTCCGCTGAGGACCGCGCAGCCACCGGTCTGCCGGGAGCATGCCCGGATGGCAGCCGAGCGCTGCCCCCACCTCAGGCGCCACGGGTACATCGCGCTGCGGGCCACCAGGTACCCGCTCTATGGGGTGATCGGCACCCGGTACAGGTATGGCGAAAACGGCCTCCAGGCCCTCGTGGGCACCGAAGACGCCCTCCCCCACAACCATCCGCAGATCGGCTGGTTCCTCGTCTCCCAGCTCGTCCGCGAACTGCGAGAGTACGACATCGTCCACCTGGACGATCTCGCACCGTAGACGACCGCCCGGCCGTCCGGGCGTGACGGACCGGACCGCCGGGCGGTTCTCCAACCGGTTCAGGGCCGTCCTGCACCAGCAACCCCAGCATCAGCCAGACTCCCTCGGCGCGAGCCGGGGAAGGAGACAGACCGCTCGTGAAAAACGTCCCCAGCACGACACCACAGAACACCGACGCAGACAGCGCGGAGCAGCGGCTGCGCGACCAGATGGTGCAACGCCTCATCGAGCTGGACGCTGCCCGCAGCCCCCGCGTTGTGGCCGCGTTCCGCACCGTTCCCCGTCACCTGGCCACGCCCGACGTGCCTCTGGAGAGGGCGTACGACGCCGAGTACGCGGCGGTGACGAAGAAGGACGCCACGGGCGTGGATATCAGCTCCGTCTCCGCTCCCCGTGTGCAGGCCATGCAGATCGAGCAGGCCGGCATCGAGCCGGGCATGAGCGTGCTGGAGATCGGCTCCGGCGGCGTGAACGCTGCCTACCTGGCCGAGATGACGGGCGGCGAGGGCCGCGTCGTCACCATGGACATCGACGGCGATGTGACCCGGCGGGCGGCCGATTTCCTGAAGACGACCGGCTACGACCGTACCGTCACCGTGGTCACCGCCGACGGTGAACTCGGCGCCCCCGAGTACGCCCCGTACGACCGCATCGTGGTCACCGTGCAGGCCGCGGACATCCCGCCCGCCTGGATCTCCCAGCTCGCCGAGGGCGGCCGGCTCGTGGTGCCGCTGAGGATGCGCGGCATGACCCGCTCGATCGCCTTCGTGCGGGACGGTACGCGGCTGGTCAGCGACGGGGTGGAGCTGTGCGGGTTCGTCCCCATGCAGGGCGCAGGAGAGAACCGGATGCGTCTGGCCGTCCTGCACGATGCGGCGGGCGAGGAGATCGCGCTCCGCCTGGACGACCACCCCGACCCCGACACCCGGGCCCTGCGCGACGCGCTCAGCACCCCCCGCGCACAGGCGTGGTCCGGCGTGACGGTCGCAGGCGAGGAGTCCCTGGAGCACCTGGACCTGTGGCTGGCGACCGCGCTCGACAACCTGCCCCTGATGGCCGCGAAGCCGGCCGCCCGCGAGCGCGGCCTGGTCGCCAGCGCCTCCCCCATCGGTGTGCCGACCCTCGTGGACGGCGCCAGCTTCGCCTACCGCACCTCCCGCCGCACGGACCACCCCGACCGGTTCGAACTGGGCGCCATCGGCCACGGCCCCCAGGGCAAGGCGGTCGCCGAGCGCCTGGCCGCAGAGATCCGGGCCTGGGACCGCGACCACCGCGGGCACCGCGCACACATCGAGGTCTACCCGGCGGGCACGCCGGACTCTCAGCTTCCCGCGGGCCGCGTCATCGAGCGCCGGCACACGCGGGTCGTCATCTCCTGGCCGTGACGCCCCGGCGCGCGGTCAGGTCGGCAATGCACATCCACCCACCTCACCGACTGAGGAGAACGCGATGGCACAGCAGCACACCACGTTGAAGGCCGTCACGGACTTCGGGGCCGATGCGGACTTCGACCTGGACATCACGACGATCAGCTCCGCGCCGGTGCTCGGTTCCCTGCTGAACGACACCAGCGACAACTGCGGCTCCACCTGCCAGTCCGCCTGTTCCAACAGCACCTGCATCGGCGGCTGACACCCGCTGGGCGCAAGGGGTCGGGCTGTTCTGCGGGGCAGCCCGACCCCCCTGGGGGTGTCGTTTGGATCATGCCGCAGGTCGCGGGGTTCGGCACGCCCATCTGCCGCGTTGTCGTCACTCGCCGACGCTCCGCGTCGACTCCCTCCTCCGCCTTGCATCTGCACGCACCGAACCCCGCTCACCTCGGTCACAAGCACCGCCCATCGGAGCCGGCCTGATCCAAACAACACCCCCTAAGCCGTGATCACTGAGGAGGCACAGGGATGTACCACGCGGTTGACGCAGGCATGATCAGAGCGTCGGCTTTTGCGATGACAGTGCCGCCGCCTGAATGGCCGGACCTGGACGGCGGCACGGATGCCAATGTCGCCCGCTGGTGCGAGTGGATCGCACAGGTGTGGTCGGACGACGCCACGGCCTGCGCGATCGAGGTCGCCAGCCCGGCCCTCGCCGACTGTGTCCGCCAGGTGCTCAACGCCACGCGGCGGCAGCCCAGGACTGTCCGGCGCACGGTGGTCTCGCTCGCCCGCTATCTGCTGCGCATGCGCTACCGCGCCACACCGTTCGGCCTGTTCGCCGGCCCCGCGGCGCTGCGCCTCGGCCCTCGCCCCCATGTGCGATGGGGCAGCGGCCACAGGGCCTTCGCGAGCGCCGACGCCCGATGGCTGCACGACGTCGTCACCGCGCTCGAACGTGACCCGCAGGTCTTACGCCACGTCAGAGTGATCGCCGACCCGACGTGTACCGCGCGCGGGACCCACGTCCGTGTGCAGCACCAGCCGGGCGAGACCGGCCCCACGGACACCACCCTGCGGCGCACCCCCGCCGTGGACACCGTTGTGGAGCACGCCCGCACACCGGTCCTCTTCGGTGACCTGGCGGACAAGCTGTCCGCCGACTACCCCGGCACGCCGCGCACGGTGATCGAGGACATGCTGCGTGACCTCGTGCTGCACCGGGTCCTCATCAGCAGCCTCCATGCCCCGATGACCTGCGACGACGCACTCGGCCATCTGGTCGGTCAGCTCGAAGACACCGGGGTCGCGACCGCAGCGGCGGGCAGGCTCCGCCGCATTCGCACCCTGCTCGCCTGGCACGACAGCGGCCCCCTCGACCAGCAGCCGGCCTTGCGTGCCCAGGCCACCGAGAGCATGGCCGCCCTCACCGGCCTGACGCACCCCAGCCTGGTCGTCAACCTGGGGCCGGATTGCGACATCGTCCTGCCCCACGCCGTGACCCGCGAGGCCGAGCGCGCCCTGGACGTCATGGCACGCACCACGCCCTACCCGCACGGCTCCCCGGCCTGGAAGGACTACCGCACCCGGTTCCTGGAGCGCTACAGCATGGGCGCCGTCATCCCGCTGCGGGAGCTGACCGACCCGGACACCGGCCTCGGCTTCCCCGCCGGCTACCGCGGAACCGTCCTGAAACGACCCGTCATCGCCACCAGCCGCCGCGACGCGCACCTTCTCGCGCTCGCCCAGCGCGCCGCACTCGACAACCAGCGCCGGATCACCCTCGGCGAGGACGACATCGACGCCCTCAGCCTCGGCACCCCCGCACAGGTACCCGCCCACATCGAGCTGTGCTTCACCGTGCTCTCCCCCTCCCTCCAGGCGTTGGAGAGCGGCGACTTCGCGCTGATGACGGCAGGACTGTCCAACGGCGCCGGCACCACCACCGGCCGCTTCCTGCCCCTGCTGGAGCGCGACGACCGCGACAGGATGACTGCCGCCTACGCCGCCATGCCCACGCTCACCGCGGGCGCCGCCCGAGCCCAGGTCTCCAGCCCGCCCCTGCGCCGGGCAACCTACAACGTCGGCCGCGCCCCCGCCGTCGTGCCCCAGGTGCTGCCCGTGAGCGAGCACAACTCCGACGCCGCCCTCAGCATCGACGACCTCGGCGTCGTCGCCGACGCCCGGCAGCTCTACCTGGTGTCCCTGACCACCGGCCGGCCGGTCGAACCCTCGGTCATGAACGCCGTCGAGCTGAGCAACGCCACCCACCCGCTGGTCCGCTTCGTGTGCGAACTGCACCGCTCGCACACCGCGGTCATGCTCCCCTTCGCCTGGGGCGCCGCCGCACAGCTGCCGTTCCTCCCCGAAGTCCGCGTCGGCCGGACCATCCTGTCCGCCGCCTGCTGGCGGCTACGCCCCCACGACCTCGACGGCACCGCGCCCTGGCCGGTCCGCTTCACCGACTGGCGCGACCGCAACAACGTCCCCGCCGGCGTCTACGTCGGACGCGACGACCAGCGCCTGCGTCTCGACCTCGACGAGCCGGCCCATGTGCACCTGCTGCGCACCGAGCTTGAACGGCACGGATCGGTCGTCCTGCACGAGGCCCCGCCGGAATCCGCCTTCGGCTGGATCGGACGCGCCCACGAAGTGACCATCCCATTCGCCGCCGAACAACCCCAAGCCACCGCCCCCGCCCGCCCCACAGCAGCCCTGGTCCGGCGCGACTCAGGCCGCCTGCCGGGCGCCTCCCCATGGGCCTGCCTGAAGCTGTACGGCCACGCCGACCGGGCCACCGAGGTACTGACCGTCCATCTGCCCCGACTTCTGCTCGACTTCGGCGACACCGCTCTCGATGTGTGGTTCATCCGGTACGCCGACCCCGACCCGCACCTGCGGCTCCGCCTGCGCCTGCCCTCAGCCCGCGCTTTCGGCGACGCAGCCGTCCGCACAGCGGAATGGGCGGCAGCACTGCGCGACGAGGGCCTGATCCAGCGTGTGCAGTGGGATACCGACACCCCGGAGACCGGCCGCTACGGCACCGGCGCTCTCCTGGACGCCGCGGAGCGCTGTTTCACCGCCGACTCCGCCGCAGCCCTCGCCCAGCTCGCCATGCCTGCCGCTCCCGGCACTCGCCTCGCCGTCACCGCCGCCAGCATGGTGGACATCGCCACTCGTCTCCTCGGCACACCACACGTCGGCCGGGCCTGGCTGACGGAGAACTTCCTCAAGACCGACGGCGACGCCTGCCCCCGCGACGTGCAGGCCCTGGCCGTACGCCTCGCCGCCCCCGATGAGACGGCCGCCGCCCTGCGGGCGCTGCCCCGCGGGGACCAGGTCGCCGACGCCTGGGCGGCGCGGGGCAGACACCTGACCGCGTACCGGCACGCCCTCGAAGAAGCAGCCATGGCCCCCGCCGACGTCCTGCCGTCGCTGCTGCACATGCACCACAACCGGATCGCGGGCATCGACCCCGACGCCGAAGCGACCTGCCGCCGCCTCGCCCGCACGGCCGCCCTGTCCTGGACCACCCGCACCCAAGGAGTCCCGCGGTGACCACCGCCCCGCCCGCACCCCATCCCGCCACCCGGCAGTCCCTCGCGCACGGCCCGCTCGGCACCGCCCTCCTCGACATCGAGCGCGCCCACCGCGGCCTGGCCGACTGGCACACCGTGCACCAGAAACTCGCCGTGACCGGCCCCCTCATCGACGGGGACGACGCCAGTCTGTTCCTCGGCGCCCCGGCCATGGCCTACGTCCTGCACCTGGCCAGCGTCGGAACCGCCCGCTACGCCACAGCCCTGCGCACCCTGGACGACGCGGTCGCCGCGCACACCCGGCGCCGTCTCGCCGCAGCCCACACCCGCATCGACCACGGCCACTATGCGGCCTTCGCCGAGTACGACCTCTTCCGCGGCCTGACCGGCATCGGCGCCCTCCTCCTGCGCCGCCGGCCCGATGGGCAGGAGCTGCGGCACGTCCTGGAGTACCTGGTCCGCCTCACCGAACCGGTATCCGCCCCCGACGGCCGCCCCCGGCCCGGATGGTGGGTCGGCCACGCGCCCGCCGGCAACCAGGCCGCCACCCCCGGTGGGCACGCCAACGCCGGCCTCGCCCACGGCATCACCGGCCCCCTCGCCCTGCTGGCCCTGGCCAAGCGTCACGGCATCACCGTCGACGGCCACGAACAGGCCATGACACGCATCCTGCGCTGGCTCGACGGCATCCAGCAGATCGACCGGAACGGAACCCGCTGGCCCCGCTGGGTCAGCAGCACCGGCCCGGCGGACACCCGCACCCCTGTCCCGTCCTGGTGCTACGGCACCCCCGGCATCGCCCGCGCCCAGCAGCTCGCCGCCATCGCCTTCGGCGACGACGACCGCCGGCGCATGGCGGAGCGGGCCCTGCTCTACTGCCTGGCCGACACCCGGCAACTCGACCGGCTCAGCAGCCGCGGCCTGTGCCACGGGCTCGCAGGACTGATCCGCACCGTGCAGCGCGTCGCCCAAGACGCCCAGGACCCCGGCCCCTTCCACACCTGGCTCAAGGAAGCACACCACCGCTTCCTCACCGTTCCGGCCCCGCACACACCGGGCTTCCTCAACGGCACAGCCGGAGCCGCCCTCGCCTTCGGCAGCGCCGAACCCGGCGCCACCAGTGTCACCGACTGGGACGCCTGCCTGCTTCTGATCTGAGGAGACCAAGACCGGTGCACAGCCACGACATCGCACCGACCGAGGAAGCGGTCCTGTCCGTCCTCGCGGGCACGCCCGTGGACGAAGCGGCCCGGCAGGCCGGAACATCCCCCGTCCTCCTGGCCCTGGCCGTCGAGCGCTACCGCGCCGCCGGCCGGGCCGCCCTCGACCAGCAGCCCGGAACCTGGTACCAGGTGAACATCGAGTTCACCGACTACACCACCGCGGCCACGGCCTTCGGTGACTGCCTCCTCCCCGTCCTGAGCGAGAAGACCATCGGGTTGTGGTGGTTCATCAGGAAACACCCGCACTGGCGACTCCGCATCAAGCCGGCACCCGGAACACCCACCGGAGAGATCGCCACCAGCATCGCGCAGGCCCTTGACACCGCGGTGTCCCACGGCACTGTACGCCGGTGGCGGCCCACCCTGTACGAACCGGAAACCATCGCCTTCGGCGGCCCGGACGGCATGACCACCGCCCACCACCTGTTCCACACCGACAGCAGGGGCGTCCTCACCTACCACCGAGCAGCCGACGCAGGCACCGACGGCCTCCCCGACGCCAAAACCACCTCCCTGCTCGTCCTCACCCTGCTCCTGCGAGCCGCCGGACTGGAATGGGGAGAACAGGGCGACGTGTGGGGCCAGGTCGAAGCCCTCCGCCCGCTCCCGCCCGCTGTGCCCCCCGAAAGGGTCACCGCCATGGTGCTCCCGATGCGGACACTCCTCACCAGGGACGCCGGACCGGCCCTCACCAACGGACCGCTCACACCACTCCGCCGCTGGATCATCGGCATGGAACACAGCGGCCAGGAACTGAAGGACGCTGCGCACGACGGCCGCCTCACGCTCGGCCTGCGTGCCGTCCTGGCCCGGCACGTCCTCTTCCACTGGAACCGCATGGGCTTCAACACCCGCCAGCAAGCCATCTGGGCTCGCGCCGCACGCGAGGCGCTCCTCGGGCAGTGACCGCCGGCAGACCGGAAAGTCCGGCAGATGGTGTAACGCCAGGCGCGGCCATTCCGTCCATACAGCGGCCAGGCGTGGACGCTCGGCCACGCTCTGATGTATCGCCGCCGGGAGGAACCTGACTGTGCCGACCCCAGTTCTCGACGGACGCCCCATTGCCCTGGCCGCAGCCGATGTCAGCGCCCAGGCCGGAACACTGTACGGAGCGGGCTCACCAGCGGCTGCCGCCATGCCCCTGGAGGACCCCGACCGCGCCGCCGACCTGCTGCGGCCCCTGTCGGCCAGCACGGACCCCGAATCCGAGCTCGTATCCCTCACCGGCTCCCTGGACCGTTCCGCCGCCGTACGCTCGCCGCAGTGCGCGTCCTGAGCGCCGCCCTCACCTGGGCCGCCGACAGTGAGGGGCGTACGCCTCCCGTTGTCAGCTGGACGCGGGTATCCCTCGCCGACCCACATGCGGACGCGCTGATCCTGCCCGGAATCGGGCAAGATTCTTGCGTGAGCGGCCTCCGTACTCCAAAATCCTCCGGGTGCACGACGAACTTGTTGATCACCTCGCGCGGTCCACGCCCCTGAACCGGGGCGAGGCACTGCGGGTGGTGCAGGACGTGCTCGCCTACTTCGACGAGACGACCGAGGAGTTCGTCCGCCGCCGCCACCGCGAGCTGCAGGCCCGGGGCCTGGTGAACGCGGAGATCTTCGAGCAGATCAAGGCGGAACTGAAGTACCGCACGGTGGCACCGCCGGACCTCTCCCTCCGGCAGCTGCGGCGGATCGTCTACGGCTGAGGAATACCTATATATGTGCGGAATCGTCGGATACATCGGGAAGCGTGATGTCGCCCCGCTGCTCCTGGAGGGTCTGCAGCGCCTCGAGTACCGCGGCTACGACTCGGCGGGGCTTGTCGTCACCTCGCCGAAGACGCCAGGCCTGAGGATGGTCAAGGCCAAGGGCCGGGTCCGCGACCTCCAGGCGAAGGTGCCGGCCCGCTTCAAGGGCACCATCGGCATCGCCCACACCCGCTGGGCCACCCATGGCGCCCCGTCCGATGTGAACGCCCATCCGCACATGTCGGCCGACAACAAGGTCGCCGTCGTGCACAACGGCATCATCGACAACGCCTCCGAGCTGCGCCGCAAGCTCGAGGCGGACGGCGTGGAGTTCCTCTCCGAGACCGACACCGAGGTCCTCACCCACCTCATCGCCCGCTCCGAGGCCGAGACGCTGGAGGAGAAGGTCCGCCAGGCCCTCCGTCTGGTCGAGGGCACCTACGGCATCGCCGTGCTGCACGCCGACTTCCCCGACCGGATCGTGGTGGCCCGCAACGGCTCGCCGGTCGTGCTCGGCATCGGCGAGAAGGAGATGTTCGTCGCCTCCGACGTCGCCGCACTGGTCGCCCACACCCGGCAGATAGTCACCCTCGACGACGGCGAGATGGCCACCCTCACGGCCGACGACTTCCGCACGTACACCACCGAGGGCACCCGGACGACCGCCGAGCCGACCACCGTGGAGTGGGAGGCCGAGTCGTACGACATGGGCGGCCACGACACGTACATGCACAAGGAGATCCACGAGCAGGCCGAGGCCGTGGACCGGGTGCTGCGCGGCCGGATCGACGACCGGTTCGCCACCGTGCACCTCGGCGGCATCAACCTCGACACCCGTGAGGCGCGTGCGGTGCGCCGGGTGAAGATCCTCGGCTGCGGCACCTCGTACCACGCGGGCATGATCGGCGCCCAGATGATCGAGGAGCTGGCCCGTATCCCGGCCGACGCCGAGCCGGCCTCCGAGTTCCGGTACCGCAACGCGGTGGTGGACCCCGACACGCTGTACATCGCGGTGTCGCAGTCCGGTGAGACCTACGACGTGCTGGCGGCCGTGCAGGAGCTCAAGCGCAAGGGCGCCCGGGTGCTCGGCGTCGTCAACGTCGTCGGCTCCGCGATCGCCCGCGAGGCGGACGGCGGCATCTATGTGCACGCCGGCCCCGAGGTGTGCGTGGTGTCCACCAAGTGCTTCACCAACACCTGCGTCGCCTTCGCGCTGCTGGCACTGCACCTGGGCCGTATCCGTGACCTGTCGGTGCGCGACGGCAAGCGGATCATCGAGGGCCTGCGCAGACTCCCGGCGCAGATCTCCGAGATCATGAAGCAGGAGGAGGAGATCAAGAAGCTGGCGGAGAGCTACGCCGACGCCCGCTCGATGCTCTTCATCGGCCGTGTCCGGGGCTACCCGGTGGCCCGTGAGGCCTCCCTGAAGCTCAAGGAGGTCTCCTACATCCACGCCGAGGCCTACCCGGCCTCCGAGCTCAAGCACGGCCCGCTCGCCCTGATCGAGCCCGCCCTGCCGACGGTCGCGATCGTGCCCGACGACGATCTGCTGGAGAAGAACCGCGCGGCCATGGAGGAGATCAGGGCCCGCCACGGCAGGATCATCGCCGTCGCCCACCAGGAGCAGGAGAAGGCCGACCGGACGATCGTCGTCCCGAAGAACGAGGACGAACTGGACCCGATCCTCATGGGCATCCCGCTCCAGCTCTTCGCCTACTACACGGCGCTGGCCCTGGGCCGGGACATCGACAAGCCGAGGAACCTCGCCAAGTCGGTGACGGTGGAGTAAGGCGTCCGCACAGGCGGGACAAAGGCGGAGCAGAAGCAGAACAGAAGCGGAGTGGAAGCAGAGCAGAAGCAGAGCGGAAAAGGACGGCCCCCGCGTGTCTCTCACGCGGGGGCCGTCCTCATTTCTCGCCCCATTTCTCTCCTCATTTCTCTCCTCATTTCTCGTTTTCCCGCTCATTTCCCCGAAGCCGGCGGGAAACTCCCGGCCCGCACGGCCGTACGACCGCACGCCGAGAACACCTTGGGCATCAAGAACACCAAGGGCGTCAGAACGTCAAAAAATCAAGGATTCAAAGGATCATCAAGGAATGACGACAACCGGCCGCTGCGCGCGCTTGGCGAGCCGCCCGGCGACCGAGCCGAACAGCCGGCCGACAATCCCGTGCGTGGAGCCGACCACGATCGCGTC
Organism: Streptomyces thermoalcalitolerans; assembly: GCF_039525155.1. Lineage (NCBI taxonomy): Bacteria > Bacillati > Actinomycetota > Actinomycetes > Kitasatosporales > Streptomycetaceae > Streptomyces > Streptomyces thermoalcalitolerans. The sequence goes on from NZ_BAAAHG010000006.1 coordinate 34,611, forward strand.
CGCCTCGTACTCCTTGCCGACTTCCTCGAGTTCGTGGCAGATGTCGCCGCCGCGCTCCACCAGGATCCACGGCACGTCCGCGAGGTGGTCCGCGCAGGCGAGTTCCAGGCCGAGGACCTCGGTGCGGTGGTCCGGCACGTCGACGAAGACGGGCGGCTCGCAGCCGGCCCACACCGTGGTGGGCAGCCGGTTGGCGACGTGCACGATGATCAGGCCCGAGTTGGTGCGCCGCGCCATGCCGATCGCATAGGCGAGGGCGCGCTCACTGGAGAGGGAACCGTCGAAGCCGACGACGACGCCGTGCTTGAACGCTGGATCACAGGAGTGACGTGACTCTTCCGCCGCCAGGGGATCGGCCGCCGTGGGATCGGCGACCGGCCGCTTGCGGTCCGCGGGGTCGAAGAATTCGTGACCGGCCATGGCTGTCTCGGCGATGTGATCCTTTTCGGGGACGACAGTGTACGGCGGAGCAGTGTCCGGGAATCGTCTTCCCGTCCCCATACCCCCAAGGGTACGGCCGCACGCCTCTTTGTGGCCCTGAGCTGTCCTGTGGGACCCGGCCCGTCCCGCGCACCCCGAGCCCTGGGTGATCCGGGCCCCGACGTGGCGGTTTCTCCGGAGAATGCACGAGCGACGGCCCGTGACGCAACGGTTGCTGCCTCATACAGGCGGTTTGCACGGGACTCACGCGCCGGTGGCCGTACGGTGCGGTACAAACCGCCGATCCGGCACTGAGTGCCGCCGCGCGGCCGGGCCGGGGAGGGACCGAGGCGGCGGGGGCCACGGCGTGACCCACCGGCCGGCCGGCGACGTGACCGACCGGTCGAGCAGCCGTTGAACCCGGAAGAACCGCCGCCGCAGGGAGCACGTCGTGTCCGGACCCCGTACCGCCCCCGCCGCCTTCGAGCACCGCCCGTCGCCGCAGCGGGACGCGGAGGCCGGCGCGAGGGGCGACGGCGTGGGCGAGGTGATCCGCTGGTCCGCCTTCAGCTGCGTCGTCGTCCCGCTCGTCCTGCTCTGGTGCGGTGCCCCGCCCGCCGGCGCCGCCGGCGTCGCGCTAGGGCTCGCGGCCGTCACCGGAACCTGCCGGGCCCTGCTGCGCCGGGCGGAGCGCGGGACCGTCCGGATGCGCGGAGCGAGGCACGCCCCGCACCGCGGCCGTCACCACAGAGCCGGGACGGGGGTTCACCGGGGCGGTCGGCGCCCGGGCGGCGCGACACCCGTCAACAGACCGGTCGACTGACCGGTTTCTGCGCACACGAGCGCATGTTTTCAGCCAACTTCTCGCACCTGTGCATTCCGTGGTCCAGGTGCCTTCCACCCTCCGTTTGACCTGCACGGAAAGGGTCTCAGGGGGTTTGCGCACCCTACACGGTTTAGCCACCGCGACGAGGCGCACTTCCCTGCGCCCTCCCCGAGTGCAACGCTTCGTGATCGAATGCTTCGCGCCAAGTTGCCATGTCGACAATGGGCCGCGTGGCGAACCGGCCACCGTGGCACGGCGTGACACAGGTAGATTCGATCTTGACTGTCTTACGGCGGGGGACTCGTGCAGGACCGAGGGGAAACGTGCAGGAGCGACACAACCGAGGAGCCGCGACCACCGAGGGGGGCTTAGCAGGATGAGCCACGACTCCACTGCCGCGTCGGAAAACGTCACCCGGAAGCTGTCCGGGCGACGCCGCAAGGAGATTGTCGCGGTGCTGCTGTTCAGCGGCGGCCCCATTTTCGAGAGTTCCATACCGCTGTCGGTGTTCGGGGTCGACCGCCAGGACGCCGGCGTACCGCGCTACCGACTTCTGGTGTGCGCCGGTGAGGAAGGCCCCCTGCGGACCACGGGGGGTCTGGAGCTCACCGCACCGCACGGCCTGGAGGCGATCTCGCGCGCGGGCACGGTCGTCGTGCCGGCCTGGCGCTCGATCACCTCTCCGCCACCGGAGGAATCGCTCAACGCGCTGCGCCAGGCGCACGAAGAGGGCGCCCGCATCGTGGGCCTGTGCACCGGGGCCTTCGTCCTGGCCGCGGCCGGCCTGCTGGACGGCCGTCCGGCGACCACACACTGGATGTACGCACCGACCCTGGCCAAGCGCTATCCGTCGGTGCACGTCGATCCGCGGGAACTGTTCGTCGACGACGGCGATGTGCTGACGTCGGCGGGAACGGCCGCCGGGATCGATCTGTGCCTGCACATCGTGCGCTCGGACCACGGCAGCGAGGCGGCGGGCGCGCTGGCCCGGCGGCTGGTGGTCCCGCCGCGCCGGAGCGGAGGCCAGGAACGCTACCTGGACCGCTCTTTACCGGAGGAGATCGGCGCCGACCCGCTCGCGGAGGTCGTCGCCTGGGCGCTGGAGCACCTCCACGAGCAGTTCGACGTGGAGACGCTGGCGGCGCGCGCGTACATGAGCCGGCGTACGTTCGACCGCCGCTTCCGCTCGCTGACCGGCAGCGCGCCGTTGCAGTGGCTGATCACCCAGCGGGTGCTGCAGGCACAGCGGCTGCTGGAGACCTCGGACTACTCGGTGGACGAGGTCGCCAGCCGCTGCGGCTTCCGTTCCCCCGTCGCGCTGCGCGGCCACTTCCGGCGCCAGCTGGGCTCGTCGCCGGCGGCCTACCGGGCGGCCTACCGGGCGCGGCGCCCGCAGGCCGAGCGGTCGGCGGACGGCAACGCCCCCAGCGGCCCGGCGACCCCGCCGGCTTCCACGGGCTCCCTGGCCTCCCCGGCCTCCCCGCCCGCTCCCACCGTGCACCGCGCGGAGGGCCATGTCCCGCACCAGACCCGCCGCACTCCGGCGGCCCTGTCGGCGAGCGTGCCGGGTCAGCGGAGCTGACAGCCGGGCGCCGGGCGGGCGGGACGCCTCCCCGCCCGGCGGTCCCGGCAGAGGCGAGAGGTCCGCACGGCCGGTCCGGTGCGCGACGGCGCGCCGTAAGGTGAGACACATGAACGATCGCATGGTGTGGATCGACTGCGAGATGACCGGCCTCTCGCTGTCCGACGACGCGCTCATCGAGGTGGCCGCCCTCGTCACCGACGCCGAGCTGAACGTCCTCGGCGAGGGCGTCGACATCGTCATCCGGCCGCCGGACTCCGCGCTGGAGACGATGCCCGAGGTGGTGCGCGAGATGCACACCGCGTCCGGCCTGCTCGCCCAGCTGGCCGACGGCACCACGCTGCAGGACGCCGAGGAGCAGGTCCTGGCCTATGTGCGGGAGTACGTCAAGGAACCCGGCAAGGCTCCCCTGTGCGGCAACTCGGTCAGCACCGACCGCGGCTTCCTGCTGCGCGACATGCCGACGCTGGAGTCCTACCTCCACTACCGGATCATCGACGTGTCCTCGATCAAGGAGCTGGCCCGGCGCTGGTACCCGAAGGCGTACTACAACAGCCCCGAGAAGAACGGCAACCACCGCGCCCTCGCCGACATCCGCGAGTCCATCGCGGAACTGCGCTACTACCGCGAGGCCATCTTCGTCCCGCCGCCCGGCCCCGACTCCGACACCGCCAAGGCGATCGCCGCGAAACACGTCCTGCCTGCCCAGAGGGGCTGACCAGGGCTTACGGCGAAGCGACGCGAAACCCGTGCGCGAGCATCCCGCCCGACCCTGTACACTCTTTCTCGGCTGGTCGGGGACATCACGAATCCCTCCTTCCGACCGGTCGTGGTGGGTGTAGCTCAGCTGGTAGAGCACCTGGTTGTGGTCCAGGATGTCGCGGGTTCGAGTCCCGTCACTCACCCTCGTCGCAGAGGCCGGTGACCCTCACGGGGTCACCGGCCTCTCTGTGTGTCCGCCGCCTCCGCGCCGACGGCCGCCCCGGATCCTGTGGACGCGCACGCCGGGTGCCGGGGGTGCGTGCCGGACAGCGGGTGCGCCGTGGGTGTCAGGTCCAGGCGAGGACGTCCTCGTGCCCCAGACGCGGCAGACGGTCGAACTCCGGGGCCCCGGCGGGGTGACCGATGTTGACGACGAGGAGGGAGCGCCAGTCGCTCTCCGGGAAGAACTCCTTGTCGATCCCGGCGGCGTCGAAGCCGCCCATCGGCCCGGCGGCCAGGCCGAAGGCACGGACCGCGAGGATGAAGTAGCCCGCCTGGAGCGGCCCGTTGAAGGACGTGATGCGGTCGCGGAGGGCCGGGTCCGCATCGAAGTGGTCCTTCAGCTCCGGACGGACCGGGAAGAGCCGGGGAATGTGCTCGTGGAAGCGGCCGTCCACGGCGAGGACCGCGACGACCGGCGCGGAGGCCGCCTTCGGCCGGTTGCCCTCGTCGAGGTGCGGGAGCAGGCGCTCCTTGGCCTCGGGCGTACGGATGTACAGGACGCGCAGGGGCTGCGAGTTGACTGCGGTGGGGGCCCAGCGGGTCAGTTCCCAGATGCCGTTCAGCGTCTTGTCGTCGACGGGGGTGTCGGCGAACGAGTACACGGTGCGCGCGTCGGTGAAGAGCGCCGCACGGGCCTCGTCGTCGACGCGGGGGAGGGTTCCGGGCGCGGCAGGCGCAGCGGACATGAGGATTCTCCTTGTGAAGACGCAGTTACTAGGCAAGTCAATGCCGCTTCGAAAAACCTAGTGACATCTCGCAGCGTAGCACCCGGCTATCCTGGAGTCATGAGGGAAGCAGCGGGGAGGCGAGCGGCCGGCCAGGGCGACGACTGTGCCGGACGGCATCACCCGGCGGCCTGCGACAGCGCGCTCACCCGCGCTTTCCGCTTCCTCGGCAAGCGGTGGAACGGCATCATCCTGGCCACCCTTCAGCACGGCCCGCTGGGCTTCGCCGAGCTGCGGCGCGCGGTGGAGGGCATCAGCGACTCGGTTCTCTCGGAGCGGCTCTCCGAACTGTCCACCGCCGGGCTCGTCCTGCGTGAGGTGGAGTCCGGCCCGCCCGTCACGGTCCGCTACCGCCTCACTCCGGCAGGAAAGGCCCTGACCCCCATCCTGAGCGAACTGACCACCTGGGCGGCCCGCCATCTGCCGCAGTCGCCCCCGGCGGCACAGCGCGGCGGCACCGGCCGCACGGAATGAAGCTCAGGGAACAAAGATCAAGAAATAAGGATCAAGCGGGGCCCCGTGCGGATCCCGCCGCGGGTCGAGCGGGGTCCGGTACGCGCATCCGTCGCACCGGCGGCACGCGCCCGTCGAGGTCCGGCCCGGCCGGGGCCCGGGCGGCGGGCCGGGGTCCGTCACGACGAGGACCGCACCACCAGTTCCGTGGGCAGCACCATCTTCCGCCGCTCAGGCTTCCGGGACGCCGCGGGGCGGCGGTCCGCGATCTCCGCCAGAAGAAGGTCGATCATCGTGCGGCCCATCTCCTCGATGGGCTGGCGGACGCTGGTCAGGGGCGGTTCCATGTGGCGGGCGATGACGGAGTCGTCGTACCCGACGAGGGACACGTCGTCGGGGATGCGGCGGCCGGCCTCGCGCAGCACCTGGCGGGCACCGGCCGCCGTGACGTCCGAGGCGGCGAAGACGGCGTCCAGGTCGGGACGGTGGGCGAGCAGACGGGTCATCGCGCGACGGCCGCCCTCCTCGGTGAAGTCGCCCTCGGCCACGAGAAGGTCGTCGGCCTCCCGGCCCGCGGCCCGGAGCGCGTCGCGGTAGCCGTCCACACGGCGCTGGGCGCCGTAGACGTCCATGCGGCCGGTGATGTGGGCGATGGTCCGGCGCCCCTGGGCCAGCAGATGCTCCACCGCCGAGCGGGCGCCGCCGTAGTTGTCGGAGTCCACCGAGGGCAGGGGCTCGTCCGCCGAGCGCGGGCCGCTGATCACCGCCGGGATGTCCAGCTGGGTCAGCATGTCCGGCAGGGGGTCGTCCGCGTGCACCGAGACCAGCAGGACCCCGTCCACCCGGTGGGCCGCCAGGTACTGGGCCAGCCGCTGCCGCTTCCGGTCGTTGCCGGCGAAGATCAGCAGCAGCTGCATCTCGGTGTCGGAGAGCCCGGCGCCCACACCGCGCAGCATGTCCGAGAAGTACGGCTCGGCGAAGAAGCGGGTCTCCGGCTCGGGGACGACGAGGGCGACCGCGTCGGTGCGGTTGGCGGCCAGGGCGCGGGCGGCCGTGTTGGGGACGTAGCCGAGTTCGGCGACCGCCGCCTCCACCGCGGCGCGGGTGGCATCGCTGACCCGGGGCGAGCCGTTGATCACCCGGGAGACGGTGCCGCGACCGACACCGGCCCGTGCGGCGACCTCCTCCAGAGTCGGCCGACCGCCGCTCCGACCCCGAGTTCCGTGGCCTGCCATTGGCTCCGCCCTTCCGCTGTCGCACCACCTTGGCCTGGAATCTAACAGTCCTCCCGGAACGGGTGCCGCCTTCCTCCGGGGCACCGTCGCCCCGCCCCGGCGGACGGCCTCGCGCGGCCGTCCGGACGGGCCGGTCCCTCTTCCGGAACGACAACTTCCCGATTCGCCGTATTAGTTAACAGGCCGATAACCGAACGAATTTGTCCTTGCTCATGCCCTTGACACCCCTGCCCGGAGCCGCAACCCTTCAACACACCATCCGTGGGAGCGCTCCCACACTATCTGACACTACACAACCCGCACGTTCCCCACCCGAGCCGCAGCGCACACACAACGAGCCCAACCACGCACGTTGGCCGGGGGTCGGCACGTCAGGGCAACAGGAGGACGCAATGCGAGCACGAGTTTCCACCGCCCGCAAGGCGGCGGTCCTGGCGGCAGCCGTATCGCTGGGCGCCGGGCTGCTGACCGGCTGCGCCGACGACGGCAACGACCGGTCCGATTCGTCGGGCGGCTCCGACGGCAAGATCGTCATCACGCTCGGTCTCTTCGGCACGTTCGGCTTCAAGGAGGCCGGCCTGTACGCCGAGTACGAGAAGCTGCACCCGAACATCAAGATCCAGGAGAACGTCACCGAGCGGAACGAGAACTACTACCCGGCGCTCGTCAACCACCTCACCACCAACAGCGGCCTGATGGACATTCAGGGCGTGGAGGTGGGCAACATCGCCGAAATCGTGAACACCCAGGCGGACAAGCTCGAGGACCTCTCGAAGGTTCCGGGCGTGAACAAGAGCGACTGGCTGCCCTGGAAGTGGCAGCAGGCCACCACGAAGGACGGCCGCACCATCGGCCTCGGCACCGACGTGGGCCCGATGGCGATCTGTTACCGCAAGGACCTCTTCCAGAAGGCCGGGCTGCCCACCGACCGGGACACGCTGGCGAAGATGTGGGCGGGCGACTGGAAGAAGTTCATCGACGTGGGCCGGCAGTACCAGAAGAAGGCCCCCGCGGGCACCACCTTCCTGGACTCCCCCGGCGGCTTGATGAGCGCCGTCCTCGGCAGTGAGCGGGTACGGTTCTACGACGAGTCCGGCAAGGTCATCTACAAGACGAACCCGGTCGTCAAGGACGCCTTCATGATGACCGCGAAGGCCGCCCAGGAGGGCCTGGTCGGTTCCCAGACCCAGTTCCAGCCGGCCTGGGACTCGATGATCGCCAACAGCAAGTTCGCGGCGATGTCCTGCCCGCCGTGGATGCTCGGGTACATCGAGAGCAAGTCGAAGCCGGAGGCCGCGGGCAAGTGGGACGTGGCCCCCGCGCCCAAGGCCGGCAACTGGGGCGGCTCCTTCCTCACCGTGCCGAAGAGCGGCAAGCACGTGAAGGAGGCCGCGAAGCTGGCCGCCTGGCTGACCGCGCCGGAGCAGCAGGCGAAGCTGTTCGAGAAGCGCGGCAGCTTCCCCAGCACGCCCGCCGCCTACGACACGCCCGCGGTGAAGAACGCGAAGAACAAGATGACCGCGGACGCCCCGATCGGTGAGATCTTCGCCAAGGCGGCCAAGGAGAGCCCGGTCCAGATCATCGGCCCCAAGGACCAGATCATCGGGTCGACCCTGAACGACAACGGTCTCATCCTCGTCACCAAGGGCCGGTCGCCCGAGAAGGCCTGGGAGACGGCCACCAAGACCATCGACAACAACCTGGGACAGTGACCAGCATGGCCACCCGGCACGACACCGCCGCGCCCCCCGCCGAGGAGGGGGGCGCGGCCCCGGCCCGTCCGACCGCGCGCAAGGCGTCCGCCCCCGCGGACGAGCGCCGCCGGGCCCGGCTGTCCCGCCGCTGGCAGCGGGACATGCGCTGGAGCCCGTATGCCTTCGTCTCGCCGTTCTTCCTGCTGTTCCTGGCCTTCGGCCTGTTCCCGCTGCTCTACACGGGCTGGGCCTCGCTGCACCAGGTGGAACTGACGGCGCCCACCGACATGAACTGGGTCGGGCTGCGCAACTACACCCGTCTCTTCGACGACGACTTCTTCTGGAACGCGGCGAAGAACACCCTGACCATCGGCATCATCTCCACGGTCCCGCAGCTGCTGACGGCGCTGGGCCTGGCCCACATCCTCAACTACAAGCTGCGCGCCTCGACCTTCTACCGGGTCGTGATGCTCGCCCCGTACGCGACGTCGATCGCCGCGGCCTCGCTGGTGTTCGCCCTGCTCTTCGGCCGCGACTACGGGATGATCAACTGGGTGCTGGACCAGGTCGGCATCGACAAGGTCGACTGGCAGAACGACAAGTGGCCGTCGCAGATCGCCGTCTCGACCATCATCATCTGGCGCTGGACCGGCTACAACGCGCTGATCTACCTGGCGGCGATGCAGGCCATCCCGCACGACCTGTACGAGTCGGCGGCCCTGGACGGGGCCAACCGGTGGCAGCAGTTCTTCCATGTGACACTGCCGTCGCTGCGGCCGACCATCCTGTTCACCTGCGTCGTGTCGACCATCGGCGCCAGTCAGGTCTTCGGCGAGCCGCTGCTGTTCGACGCCAACCGCGGTGCCTCCGGCGGCGCCGAGCACCAGTTCCAGACGCTGGGCCTGTACCTGTACGAGCAGGGCTGGGTGAACCAGCACCTCGGCCGGGCCTCGGCGATCGCCTGGACGATGTTCCTGATCCTGATCCTGATCGGCGTGGTCAACTACGTCATCTCGCGCCGGCTGCGCGCCAGTCAGTAAGGAGTTCCGGCCGTGACGACGACAACCCTGACGGCGCCCGCCGACCCGGACACCGAGAAGTCCCGGCGTACGCGCCGGCCCCGGTCCGCGCGGGCGGGCGGGCAGTTGCACGGCGGCCCGGTCGCCTACGCGATCCTGGTCCTGTTCACCATCGGTTCGCTGTTCCCCCTGGTGTGGACGGCGATCGCCGCGTCCCGCAACAACAACCGGCTGGCGCAGACGCCGCCGCCGTTCTGGTTCGGCTCGAACCTCCCGCACAACATCGAGGTCGCCTGGAAGGACGCCAACCTGGGCAAGGCGTTCCTCAACACCACCATCGTGGCGGGTGTGTCCGCGCTGACCATCGTGTTCCTGTCCACCATCGCCGGATTCGCCTTCGCCAAGCTGCGCTTCAAGGGCCGCAACATCCTGATGCTGGTGGTGGTCGGCACGATGATGGTGCCGCCGCAGCTCAGTGTGATCCCGCTGTACATGATGGTCGCCAAGCTGGACTGGACCGACCAGCTGCAGGCGGTGATCCTGCCGTCGCTGGTCAGCGCGTTCGGCGTGTTCTTCATGCGGCAGTACCTGCTCCAGGCCCTGCCGGACGAGCTCATCGAGGCGGCCCGGGTGGACGGCGCGAGCAGCTGGCGCGTGGTCTGGCACGTGGTGTTCCCGGCCGCGCGGCCCGCGATGGCCGTGCTGGGCATGCTGATGTTCGTGCAGGCCTGGAACGACTTCCTGTGGCCGTTCCTGGTGCTGACCCAGACCGGCAACCCGACCGTGCAGGTCGCGATCGCGGGCCTGGGCCGCGGTTACACTCCCGATCAATCCCTGATCATGGCGGGAGCGCTGCTCGGCACGCTGCCGCTGCTGCTGGTCTTCGCGATCTTCGGCAAGCAGATCGTGGGCGGCATCATGCAGGGCGCGGTCAAGGGCTGATCCCCGAACCCGCCCTCGGACGCCGGTGCACGCCGGCGCATGTCCTGCGGGGGGCCGGACCACCGCCGTTCCGGCCCTCCCCTTGCTGTTTTCCTGCTGATCCCTCTCATCTGTCCGTCGGTCTTCTCAACGTCTCATGGGAGCGCTTCCATGTCCGAGTCCGCACAGCCGGTGACCCCGGTGACCTTCCCGTCCTCCTTCCTCTGGGGCACCGCGACCTCCGCGTATCAGATCGAGGGAGCGGTGCGGGAGGGCGGCCGTACACCCTCGATCTGGGACACCTTCAGCCACACCCCCGGCAAGACGGCCGACGGCGACACCGGTGACATCGCCGTCGACCACTACCACCGCTACCGCGACGACGTGGCCCTGATGGCGGACCTGGGCCTGAACGCCTACCGCTTCTCGGTCTCCTGGCCGCGTGTGCAGCCGACCGGCCGGGGCCCCGCCGTCCAGGTGGGCCTGGACTTCTACCGCCGCCTGGTCGACGAGCTGCTGTCCCACGGCATCAAGCCGGTGGTCACCCTGTACCACTGGGACCTGCCGCAGGAGCTGGAGGACGCGGGCGGCTGGCCGGAGCGGGACACCGCGCTGCGTTTCGCGGAGTACGCCCGGATCGTCGGCGAGGCGCTCGGCGACCGGGTGGAGCACTGGATCACGCTCAACGAGCCGTGGTGCTGCGCCTTCCTCGGCTACGGCTCCGGTGTGCACGCCCCGGGCCGTACCGACCACCTGGCCTCGCTGCGCGCGGCCCACCACCTGAACCTGGCGCACGGGCTGGGCATCCAGGCACTGCGGTCGGTGATGCCCGCCCGCAACACGATCGCCGTCAGCCTCAACTCCTCGGTGGTCCGCACGGTGTCGCAGGACCCGGCGGACCTGGCGGCCGCACAGAAGATCGACGACCTGGCCAACGGCGTCTTCCACGGCCCCATGCTGCACGGGGAGTACCCGGCCACGCTGCTGGAGGCGACCTCGTCGATCACCGACTGGTCGTACGTCCTCGACGGCGATCTGCGGACCATCAACCAGCGGCTGGACGCGCTCGGGCTCAACTACTACACATCGACGCTGGTGTCGGCGGCGGACGGGGCGGTGAAGGGTCCCCGCGCCGACGGTCACGGGGAGAGCGAGTACTCGCCGTGGCCCGGGGCGGACGACGTGGCGTTCCACCAGACGCCGGGCGAGCGCACGCGCATGGGCTGGACGGTCGACCCGGACGGCATGCACGAGCTGATCATGCGGTATTCCCGGGAGGCGCCGGGGCTGCCGCTGTACATCACGGAGAACGGCGCGGCCTACGAGGACAAGGTGGACGCGGACGGCCGGGTGCACGACCCGGAGCGCATCGCCTATCTGCACAGCCATCTGACGGCGGTGCACCGGGCCATCGCGGACGGGGCGGACGTCCGCGGGTACTTCCTGTGGTCGCTGATGGACAACTTCGAGTGGGCGTACGGCTATGCCAAGCGGTTCGGCGTGATCCACATCGACTACGCGACCCTGAAGCGGACGCTCAAGTCGAGCGCGCGGTGGTACGGGCAGGTGGCGCGGACCGGCGTCCTTCCCGAGGTGCCGGCGGCCTGACCCGGGCACGGCGCGGGCACGGCGCCTCGAGGGGGTGCCGTGCCCGTGCCGCGCCGGCCGGGAGTCCTCGCGCACACCGGCGAGCGGTTCCCGGCGCCGGTCCGGAACCGGCGCGCACGACCGGCGCGTACGGCTCGCGCCGTACGACGGCCTGTCCGAAGCGCACGGCTCACCGCGAAGTGCCCCGCTCCGCACCCCCGTTCGTCCACGGCCGCGAGGGAGAGTCCGCCACGGGCCACGGGGGTGTGCGCTCTCCCCTGCCCACGGCTGTCCCCCACGACTGCCTGCCCACGACACACGAGTTCGGAGGAACGATGCAGCAGCGCACGCTCGACGCCGCCACCGGAACCAAGGTCAGCACGCTGTGTCTGGGCGCCCTGCCGTTCGGCACCACGGTCGACGAGAAGACCTCGTTCGCCATCCTGGACCGGTTCGTGGAGGCCGGCGGGACCACGATCGACACCGCCAACTGCTACTCGTTCTGGGTGCCGGGCGGCTCCGGCGGCGAGAGCGAGACCGTGCTGGGCCGCTGGCTGAAGGCCCGGAGGACACGGGACCGTGTGACCCTCGCCTCCAAGGTCGGTTCGGGGCCGGGACCCGACGGACAGGCGGAGGGGCTCGCGCCGGCCGTGATCAGGGAGCAGCTGGAGGGAAGCCTGCGCAGGCTCGGCACCGACCACCTGGACCTGTACTACGCCCACCGCGAGGACCGGTCCACTCCCGACGAGGAGACCCTCGCCGCCTTCCACCAGGCGGTGACCGACGGGAAGGTCCGGGTGCTGGGCGCGAGCAACCACACCGCATGGCGGCTGGCCGAGACCCGTGCTCTGGCCGAGCAGCGCGGCTGGACGCCGTACACCGCGGTGCAGCAGCGCTACTCCTATCTCCAGCCCCGGCCGAAGACCGTGCTGCCCGAGGGCGGCCATGTCCACGCGAGCGACGAGCTGCTGGACTATGTGAGCAGCCGCGGCCTGACCCTGTTCGCGTACACCAGTCTCCTGTGGGGCGCCTACAACCGCCCGGACAAGCCGCTGCCGGAGCACTACGCGCACCCCGGCACCGAGCGCCGGCTCCAGGCGCTGGCGAAGGTCTCCGGCGAACTGGGCGTCACCCCCCTGCAGACGGTCCTGGCCTGGCTGACCGGCGGTGAGCCCGCCGTGGTGCCGGTCATCGGCGTCAGCTCGGTGGCCCAGCTGGACGAGTGCCTCGCCGCCGCCGACCTGGAGCTTCCCGAGGAGCTGCGCGAGGTCCTCGACGAAGCCGTCTGAGGCGCCGCGCGGCGCCCCCCCTGAGGGGTGTCGTGCGCACCGGGGTCCGGCGCCCGCCCCGGCCGCGGGGCGGGCGCCGGACCTTCGCGTGTCAGGGAACGCGCCAGCCGATGTCGGCGATCTCCAGCAGCGCCGTTCCCTCGGTGTACAGCATGAACGGCACATCGACGTGGCGCAGGTCCATCCCCGCCGCGTCCAGTTCGGCCAGCGGCACGGACACCACCGTCCACTGCTGTGGCGGTGCCTGACGGAGCAGCGGTGCCAGATCCACGCCCGGCTGGGCGGGATAGTCGTCGTGGCACGCCAGGTACAACGCGGACGACGGCGGCTCGATCACCCGCGCGAGGAACCGCACATGGGCCCCGGCCTCCAGGTGACCGCGCAGGTCGGCGGGCTCACCGGTGGGCGACTCCGCGTAGAAGAAGGCCGGATGGCCCCAAAAACGCAGCCGCAGCCCGGTGCCGTCCCCGCTCTTCCGGGTGCTCCCGTCCGGGGCGTGGCCGGCGCCGGAGGGTGCGGGCACCGGGTCCGAGTGCAGGACGAGGCACCGCATCGGCCCGGTGAGCGGGACGTCCCTGCGCGACCAGGTGTTGTGACCGCCCACCCGCAGCCGGTACGGCGTGCCCGCCGCGTCCAGCACACGGAGCGGGCCGTCCACCGCGGGCGCGGGAGGGGGCGCCGGGGGTTCGTCGAGCGGCAGGGGTCCGGTGGCCGGGGCCTCGTCCCGCAGCGACAGGCCGTACCCCACCTCGAACAGCGGGGTGCAGCGGCCCTCGGGCGCCGTCTCCTCGGCGGGTACCCGGTAGTCCGGCAGGTGCGGGGGGATCCGGTTGACGGCGGCGGAGTCCCGTGTCCGCGGCCAGGAGGACGGCAGCCGGCCCTGGAAGTCGTAGGAGGGCGCGCCGGGTTCGGCGGCGAACAGCACATCGGTCAGGCCCTGTGCGTACGGGCCCGGCAGCCAGGCGACGACGAAGGCGTCGGAGAGGTTGATCTCCTCCGTGCAGTAGAGCGGACGGCCGGTAAAGAGGACCGAGACGACGGGAAGGTTCGCGGCGTCCAGCCGGCGCAGCACTTCGAGGTCGCGGGCGTAGGAGAGCTTCAGGTCGGCGTAGCCGATCGACCGCCAGGGCTTGATCGTGCCGCGCATCTCCGCGTACGCGTCCTCGCCCAGGGCGACCAGGGCCACGTCGAAACCGGCGGGGTCGGCGTGTTCCAGCGCCGGGTCCACCACGCACCGTTCGGCACCGACGACCAGGCGGACCGCGTCCGCCAGGGTGGTGCCGTCCGGCAGGTCGGCGCGGTCCACGTCGTCGCCCTGCCAGCTCAGGGTCCAGCCGCCGCACTGCTTGCTCAGGTCGTCGGCCGCGCTGCCGGTCACCAGCACCCGCGCGGTGCGCGGCAGCGGCAGCAGGCCGGGGCTGTTCTTGAGCAGGACCAGGGAGGCGCGGGCGGCCTCGCGTGCGAGGGCCCGGTGCTCGGCGCAGCCGACGATCCCCGTTCCCGGGGCCGTGAGCGCGCGGTCCCGGGGACGGGGCTTGTCCCACAGACCGGCGCGCATCTTCACGCGCAGGATCCGGGTGACGGCGTCGTCGACGCGTGCCGTCGGGACGACCCCGTCGCGCACCTGCCGGATGGTGGTGCGGTACACGCTCTGCCAGTCCTCGCGCCCGGCGATCATCAGCACGTCCAGCCCGGCGTTGATCGCGTATCCGGCGTCCCCGGGGGAGCAGCCGGCGACCTCGGCGTGCGCGTCCCAGTCGCTGATCACGACGCCGTCGAAGCCGAGGGCGTTCTTGAGCACATCGGTGATCAGGTAACGGCTGCCGTGCACCTTGTGGTTGTACGGCTGCGCACGGCCCGGGGTGTGGTCGTAGTTGGCGGGGTTCTCCCAGCTGCTGAAGGAGCCCATCACGCACTGCGCCCCGGCCTCGATGCCGGCCAGGAAGCCCTGGGCGTGGATGTTCCTCAGCACGTCCTCGGAGCAGCGTGCGATCCCCCGGTCGCTGCCGTTCTCGGTGCCGCCGTCCGCGATCCAGTGCTTGAGGGTGGCCAGCACCTTTCCGTCGGTGCGCAGCGCCGCCACGTCGCCCTGGAGACCCTCGACCATGGCACGCCCGTAGGCGTGCACCACGACCGGGTCCTCGCTGTAGCCCTCGTAGTAGCGGCCCCAGCGGCGGTCGCGCGGTGTGGTGACGGTGGGGGCGAAGATCCAGTCCATGCCGGTCGCGGCGACCTCGCGGGCGGTGGCCTCGCCGATGCGCCGCACCAGGTCCGGGTCACCGGCCGCGCCGAGGCCGATGTTGTGCGGGAAGATGGTGGCGCCGTGCACGTTGTTGTGCCCGTGCACCGCGTCGGTCGCCCACATGAACGGGATGCGGAAGGGCCGGTCCCGCCAGGTCTCCTCCGCCGCCGTCCAGAAGCGGTCGACCGTGTCCACCCAGTCCGCCACGCTCGCGTGCCGTTTGCCGCCGGGCCAGATCCCGGCGCCGTTGAGCGCGGAGCCGATCCGGTACTCGCGCACGTCCTCGCAGGTCAGCTCGGCCAGCTCGGGCTGGATCATCTGGCCGACCTTCTCTTCCAGGGTGAGCTGCCCGAGGATCTCGGCCACCCGGCGCTCCACCTCCGCGTCGCGGGGGATCGCGGAGGCGAGGCGGGGCCACTCGGTCAGCGGCCGCAGGGCGGGCAGAGGGGTGCCTGGGGGCTTTCGGCCGCCGTCCGTCACGGTCGTCATGGCGGTCGTCACTCCTTCGTGCCGGTGGGGGACTTCGGACCGGTGGGGGACGCGGTGGCCGGTTCCGTGCCGGTCGCGGTGGCCGGTTCCGTACGGGGGTTGCCGGACGGGCCGTCGACGCCGTCGCCGGCCGGTTCGCTGACCCAGAATTCCTCCGTCCGTGCCGCGAACACCCGTTCCTGGAACGGCAGCGGCACCACCGGCCGCGTCTGGCTCCTGGAGTACAGCTCGACCTGGGTGCGGTGCTCGCGGAACGCCGCGTGCTTGCGCTCCGCGTAGGCGCTGATGTCGAAGGACACGAGCCGCTCGGTGACCGCCTCCCGGCCGGCCGCCGGGTTGCGGTTGACGAAGCCGAACTCCTCCTCGGTGCGCTCGTCCCACACCACGTACCGGAACAGCCGCGGGGTGAGCCCCAGTTCGGCCAGGCAGGACACCACCGTCTCGCCGGTCAGCCGGTGGTCGGCGTTGAGCTCGCGCACCTCGTGGGGGAGGTACACATGGGTGACGTCACGGTGCTCGCGCAGCACCTTCAGCACGTCCTCGCGGAACGCCGGCAGATGGTCGGCGAGGGCGGTGTCGGGGTAGTCGAGGAACAGCGCCGCGTCCTTGTCCAGTCCCATCGCCTTGGCGGCCGAGCGCGCCTCCTCACGGCGTGTCTCGCGCAGTTCGGCGGGGGTCGGGTCGGTGTGGATGCCCAGCACCGCCGAGTGGGACATCGCCCCGTCGGTGGCGAACACCACCCGCACCCGGGCGCCCTCGGCGGCGAACCGTGCGATGGTGCCGCCGCAGGCGATCACCTCGTCGTCCGGATGCGGGGAGAAGACCAGCACCCGGGGCGCTTCGCGGCGCGCCTCGCGGTCCTTCCAGGTCCACACGCCGAGCACGGGCGGAGTCATGGTCGGGTCTCCTTCGGATCCGGTGCCGGCCGGCTCCCCGGCCGTCCGCGCGGTGTCGTTCATCAGGTCGATGGGGCGCTTCTGTGTGCCGAACCGGTCGGTGACCTCGCCGTCGGCCAGTCCGCGGGAGCGCAGGATGTCCTCGATCTCGTGGAAGTGGTGGTCGACCACCAGACGGGCGACCGGGGTGTCGTACTTCGCGGCGAAGTAGGCGTAGTTGCCGGCGGCCGACCGCATGTTGTCCTCGTAGCTCTTGGGGTGCGGCACATGGATCGCGGTGGCGTCGCGGCGCAGCACGAAGCGGGCGCCCGCCGTGTGCAGCCGGTAGCCGAGGTCGACGTCCTCCGCGCCCCAGGAGCGGTAGGCCTCGTCGAAGCCGCCGACCTCGCGCAGCAGACCGGTGTGCGCCGACGCGTTGCACGTCCACCACATCAGCCAGGGCGCCGTCAGGGCGGTGAGGTCCTCGCCGTAGCGCTCGTAGTAGTCCTCGCGGATGTCCGGCCAGCGGCCCTGTGCGAGGAACTCGGCGAACGACGCCTCGGGGTTCGCGAAGTCGAGGGCCGCGGTGATCTCCTCGCCGTCCTCGTTGCCCTCGTTGAAGCAGAGCACATAGCCGACGACCGCCGTGGGCGCGGACGTCTCCCGGTGCGCGGCCAGGTGTGCGGCGAGCGCGCCCGACCGCAGGATCACACCGGAGTCCACGAACACGCAGACGCCGGCACGGGCGTGCTCGATGCCGGTGTTGCGGGCCTTCGCGACGCGGTACCCCTCGTCCTCCTGGAAGAAGTAGCGCACGTCGAGCCGGTCGCGGTAGCCGGCGACGACCTGCGCGGTGTCGTCCTGGGAACCGTCGTCCGCGACGATCACCTCGAAGGTGTCAAAGCCGTCCAGCCGCTGACGGCACAGTGAGTCGAGGGTGTGCCTGAGCAGCGCCGACCGGTTGTAGGTGGGGACGACGACGGTGCAGACCGGCGTGGTCACGGGTTGCTCCCTTCACGAGGGTCGGTCAGGGGGTGGGGGGCGGGGACCGGGACGGGCGCGGGAGAGGGGGGCCGCGGGACGGCGCGCAGCAGGAGCGCGAGCACGCCGGCCACGGCGGTCAGCCCGGCACACACCCAGAAGACCTGGCGGTAGCCCGTCCAGGTGGCCACCGTGCCGACGGCCAGACCGCCCAGGAACATGCCGGCCTTGAAGGCGCTGGAGTACAGGGCGGAGGCGGTGCCGAACCGGCCGGGCAGGCTGTCCTGGAGCACGACCACGGGGATGTTCAGGGCCACCGCCACCCAGGCCGCGTTGAGCAGCTGCAGCGCGAGCAGAAGCAGCCGGCTGTCCGTGAGGGGGAGAAGGCCGAAGAACACGGTGGCGCAGACGGTGGCCGCGACCATCATCCGCTGCTTGCCGACCCGGTCCGCCCAGACACCGACGAGCACCATCAGCGGGACCTCCAGGGCGGCGCTCACCCCGAGCAGCAGCCCGGCGAACCGCGGGCTCATGCCCAGCTCTTCGGTGATGTGGAGGGGGAGGTCGATCTGGTACATCGAGTTCGCGCCGAGCAGCAGCACCACCGCCCCCAGCACCAGCACCGTCCGCGGGCCGAGTCCCCTGAACATGCCGAGCAGCCCGGGAGGCGGCCCGTCGGCGGGCTCCGGTGCGGCGGACGCGGCACGATCGGACCCGGCGGAGGGCTCCGAGGAGGCGGACCCGGCGGCGGGCTCGTCGGCCGGCTCGTCGGCGGTGGCCCCCGCGGAGCCGGCCCCGACGGCCGCGGAGCCACGAGGGCCGGGCTTCCGGGCCCCGGGCTTCAGAGGATCGGGCAGCCCCCACCCGCACAGTGCCGCCGCCAGCAACGACAGGGCGGCAGTCGTCGCGTACAGGGCGGTGAAGGACCAGTCGGCGATCACCCAGAAGGCGAGCGGGGGACCCACCACCCACGCCAGTGAGGTGACCGAGCGCAGGAAGCCGTTGAAGAACGGGGCGTCCACACCGCGCGCGTCGGCGAGTTCCCGGGTGTAGGCGAAGAGCTGCCCGAAGCACGCGCCGCCGAGCCCGAAGCAGACCATGCCCGCCAGGAGCAGCAGGTAGTAGTCGCGCAGGAGCGTGTAGCACAGCGCTCCGGCCGCGTTGAAGAGCGCGGTCAGGACCAGGATGGCGCGGCGGCTGCGCAGCCGGTCGGAGACCGCGCCGACCACCACGTCCGTACCGATCTCCGCGATCGACCGGGCGGCGAAGAACAGCCCCACCATCAGGGGAGTGGCGGTGACCGCCTCCCTCAGGAACAGGCTGGTGGTGGGCACCACGAACGCACCGGCCAGCCCGACCGCCGCGGTGGCGGCCATCAGGTTGAGCACCGCGGGGTCGAGGAGCAGGCGCCACCGGCCGCCGGTCCTGTTCCCGCTCGTCCCCCGGGCGTTCACGCGGCTCCGCCCGGTGCCGGCGCGGTCTCGCGCTGCCGGTACGGCAGCCATGCCGGCAGGACCCGGTCCTCGGGGACGCGCTCGGCGGCCGCCAGGTCGGCCTCGTCGATCTCGCCGCGGGCCAGCAGACTCTCCCGGGCCTCGGCCGGCAGCGAGGCCAGGACGCGGTGCCGCAGGCCCGCCAGGTCCAGGCGCCCGTCGTGGACGGCGGGGATCGGACGGATGTGTCCCGGGCGCAGGTTGGCGGGGTCGACCTGGCTGGAGACCAGGGTCCAGTAGTCGCGGAAGCGGGTCGCCGGGTCGGGCAGCGCGCCGCTGAGCAGGCCGAGGCGGATCGTCTCCAGCCAGCAGTCGAGGTAACGCCGGTCGTGCAGCGCGGACATGTGGCGGGCGCACCATTCGGCGCGCTCCTCGGGCCCCGGCAGCGCGGTCTTGCCGCCGAGCACGCTCAGCACCCAGCCCGCGATCGTCTCGAAGTACGGGCAGGCGGTGCCGAACGCCTCGGTGTCCACAGGGGTGTTGACCACGGCCAGGGTCGGGTCGTGCCGCCAGAAGTGGTGCTCGTACAGGTCCTCGCGGCGCAGGCCGTCGATGAACCCGTAGTCGGGCGGCTCGTAGCCGAGGCACAGCACCACGGCGTCGTACCGGCCGGTCGTGCCGTCCGTGAGGACGGTCCCGCCGTCCGGGGTGAACCGGGAGAAGGCCGCCACGGGGTGCACCCTTCCGCCGTGGACCGCCGGGATGATCTCCCCGTTGATGTGCACCGCCCCGTGGAAGCCGTCCTCGGGCAGCAGTCCGGTGGCCCGGTACATCTCCATGTACTCCGGCAGCCACTCGGTCAGCCAGCCCAGGTACTCGGCGTACGGCACGTCCTCGACGGCGACCCGGCCGGCGTACGAGAACAGCGCGTCGTTGTACGCGTCGCCGACCCTGCGGGGCAGGAACAGCACCTTGCGGCGTATCGACCAGTCCACCCGGGCGGCGTGCGGTGCGAGGTCGGCGGCGATGTCGGCGCCGCTCACCCCGCCGCCGACGACCAGGACGCGCTTGCCGCGGAACTCGTCCGGGCCGCGGTACTCGGGGGAGGTGAGCACCCGGACGCCGCGGTCGGGCGACGGGAGGCCGCCCTCCGGCATCCGGGGCCGCCACAGTTCGCCGTTGGCGACGAGAACCGCCTCGACCTGCTCGGAACACGTCGTCCCGTCGTGGGTGTCACGGGCCGTCACCCGCCAGTGCGCGCCGTCCTTCGTGACACCGACGACCTCCTGTCCGAAGCGCACCGACTCCAGCAGGCCGAACGCCTCGGCGTACGAGACGAGGTACTCCTGCACCTCGGTCTGCGTGGGAAAGTCGGCCGTGAAGGCGGGTGCGTGGTCGGAGAACGGCATGCTCATCCGTGAGCTCTGCATCCGGACTCCGGTGTACGCGCCGCCCGATGCGGGGTTCCAGATGCCTCCGAGAGCCTGGTGCTTCTCGAAGCAGACGACGTCGTGGCCGTCCGCGAGGGCCTGCTTGACGCAGGTGAGTCCCGCGGGACCGGCTCCGATCACAGCCAAACGCATGGACGGACTCCTGGCCTTGGTCGGGCAGAGGGCGAAGGGTCGGGCGGACGCCGCCGGCGGGGCGGGCGGGCATCGGGCGGCGTCAGATGAAGGGGTCGAAGTCCTCCGTCAGGTCCGGCGGTCCGGGGCGCCGGGGAAGCAGACGGATCTCCTGGTTGGTGGCGTGCCGGGCGCATACGAAACGGCAGTCCTCGCTGGGGTCGATCACCGTGGTGTCGGCCGACGCCCACAGCTCGGAGAAACTCGTCTCCCGGATGTCGCCGATCCGGCCCTTGGGGTTGCCCCTGTGGTACGGGCAGACGAAGACGCCGGTGGGGGTGATGGTGGTCCGCAGTTCGGCGACCGCGCAGCGGTGGTAGTCCTTCGGCTGCACGGAGTCGACGTGGTGGCGCACGGCCTGCCAGTTGGAGGAGTGCAGGACGTGGAAGGAGTCGTCCTCCAGGGCGCGCAGCCGGGCGATCTGCTCCTCGACGAGCTCGATGTGCTCGGCGCGCTGGTTGACCGTGTAGTGGTCCTGGTCCAGCATCGCCTTGACCTCGAAGTAGTCGCAGCCGATGTCCCGGGCCAGCACACCGGCCTGGTACACCTCGTGGTAGTTGGAGGCGGTGACCTCCCCGGCCTCGTCGAAGCGCTGCATCAGCAGGAACGAGTAGCCGAGCCGCCCCCTCTTGCGCGCGGCGAGCAGCCGCATGTTCTCGACGACCTGCGGGAAGACGCTGCGCTTGCCCCGGCTGGGGCGGAAGATCCGGTAGGTCTCGGCGCTGGCCGCGTCGAGCGAGACCCGCACCCAGGACAGCATCTCGGCGAGCCGGTCGAGGTGGCGGTGGATCTGGGTGCCGTTGGTGACCAGGCCCAGCTTGATGCCGGCCCCGTGCAGAACCTCGATGATCTCTCCGACGGAGCGGTGCAGCAACGGTTCTCCGCCACCGATGAGGATCACCGCGCGCACATCGGATTCGGCCAGTTCGTGCGCCAGGCGGACGATGCGGTCCTGGCCTATCTGGCCATGGTGCAGCACCTGGGAGCTGATGCACTCCGGGCAGGCGAGGTCGCACACGGTCGTGGGGTCCAGATCGACCACGAGCGGCGCGGACAGGCGCTTGCCGTGGGCGACGTCGAGGACGGAGGGGTACACGGAACGCTGGTAGAGCTTGCCCACCAGGTCGAGATTGCGCTCCACGAATGCGGTGCCGAGAGAAGTGCTGGACTGAGCTGACGTGCTGTCGGGCATGGTGCCGTCGCTTTCCGAATCGGCGAACGAAGAACGGAGCGCTTCGCAGGGAGACGGGGTGGTGCCAAACAGTGATGGGAGCGCTCCCGGAACCGTGCCCAACTGACTGGTTACATGTCAATCAGCCAACGGGAAACGGCCTTTCGCACATGCCGATTGGCTGAATTCCGTCGCTGCGGGCGCGGTGTGCGCAGCGGCGGAGGAGACGCGAGGACGCCCACCGCCTCGAGCCGTCCGGCCCCGTGGATCCGCGGCACCGCGCGCCGCCCGCCCGCCGGACGGCGTCCATGGACGGACGGGCACAACAGTGCGCCCCGGCCGGGTGGGGGGTGAAGCCGGCCGGGGCGCGTTCCCCGTTGTTCGATGATGGTCTGTCGGGACGGACCCGCCTGGATCAGCCGGACCAGTCGGACCAGCCGGACCAGTCGGATCGGTCGGATCAGTCGGATCGGTCGGATCAGTTGAAGGCCGCGAAAGCCTTGGAGAAGGCGAAGTCGCCCTGGTTGATGGAGCTGCAGGTCGCGTCGGCGGCCTGCTTGGGGCCACCGGGGCACTGCTTGTCACGGGTGGCGGACCACATGGACAGCCAGCCGATTCCCTTGGACTTGGCGAAGTTCACCAGCTGGGTGGCGTCCTCGACCTTGAAGACCTCGGTGACGACGTCGTTGACCCCGATCATCGGAGTGACGGCGACCGTCTTCCAGGCCTCGCTCTCGGACAGCCCGAGGATGCCCTTGATCTGGGCCTGGGTCGCGGTGGCGGCCTGCTCGGCGTAGTCGCCCATGTCGTCGCTGAACGCGGGGCCGTAGTCCATCGCCATGATGTTGACCGTGGAGATCTTCACCCCGTTGGCCTTGGCGTCGGCGAGCAGGTTCACGCCGTCCTGGGTCAGCCCCTCGGGCATGACGGGCAGGGTGAAGGAGACGTCCAGGTCCGGGTGGCTCTGCTGGAGCTTGGCGATGGCCTGGGCGCGACGGGTGTTGGCGGCCTTGTCGGGCAGCGCGCCGCCCTCGACGTCGAAGTCGACCTTGGTGAGCTTGAACTGGTCGACGACCTTGCCGTACGCCGCGGCCAGCGCGTCCACCGAGGAGCAGGCGGTGGCGAGTTCGGAGCCGGCGGCACCGCCGAAGGAGACACGCACATCGCCGCCCTTGGCGCGCAGCGCGCCGATCTGGGAGGCCACGCCGTTGCTTGCGAGGTCGCCGACACCGCCCCACTTGGGGGTGCAGCCGCCACCGTCGGTGACGAAGGCGAGGTTGTAGTTCTTCACACCGGTCGCGTCCGCGGCGGCGAGCAGGTCGAAGGCCGGGAAGAGGGAGGTGTCGACGTACGGTGCGAAGCCGGCGCTCGCCTTCGTACCGGTGCCGGTGCCGCCGCCGCTGCCGGTGTCCCGGGGGGCCGTGGTGGTCGGCGTCGCGGTGGGAGCGGCCGTCCTGGACTCGGTCGGCGTCGCGGTGGGGGCCGATGTCGCGGTCTCGGTGGGGCGGCCCTCGGGCTCCGGGGTGGCGGAGTTGTCCGTCGAGCAGCTGCCGTTGTCGATGCGGCAGCCCGTCGGGTCGCCGGTGCCGTTGACGACGAAGCCGACGGTGACCGACTCTCCGGGGGCGAGCCCGTCGGTGTCCCACTTCGCCGGCGTCACGGTGACATGCTGTCCGCTGACCCGGGACTCGGCGTTCCACAGCGAGCTGAGCTTCGCCCCGGCGAGCAGGTCGAACTCCAGCTTCCAGTCCTTCTTCGTCTGGCCGCTGTTGTTGGTGACGACGTACTGCGCGCTGTACCCGGTGGACCAGTCGGTGGTCTTGGTGTAGGCGGCGCCGACACCGGCGGCCTGCGCGATGCCGGTGAACACCAGTGCCCCGCCGCCGGCCACGGCCGCGGCGACCAGACCGCCTATCGCCTTGTTCCTGCCACTGATCCTGCGCCGGTGCGTACTCATGCTGTCGTCCGCCTTTTGCTGCTCGCGGAATGGGATGTCGCGGAAAGGGGTGCGGCAGCACGCTAGCGATCCGGAATCCGGCAAAACGCTTGATCCGGGCGGGCGTTGGGAATCTTAGGGTCCGCTTAAGGAAGGGATCGGGAACGGTTAAAGATCGAGACCAGTGCGCCCGCACGGCGGCGGCGCACGGCCCCCCGGTGGCCCCTGCGCACCGGTTTGCGGCCGTCGAGCTGGAGCCAGATGCGCACCTCCGTGCCGCCGAGCACGGAGGAGCCGATCCTCACGTCCCCGCCGGTCGACTCCGCGAGCCGGCGCACGATGTCCAGGCCGAGCCCCGTGGAGCCTTCGGTGCCGGAGCCCCGGCCGCGCGCCATGGCCGCCTCGGGGTCGGGTATGCCGGGGCCCGCGTCGGAGACGAGCACGATCACCGCGTCGTCGGCGTGGTGCACGTCGACCGAGAAGGCCGTGCCCTCGGGGGTGTGCCGGAAGACATTGCCGAGCAGGGCGTCCAGCGCGGCGGCGAGGTCGGCCCGGGCCACGGGGACGCGCGCCGGCTTCTCCACACCGGCCAGCCGCCAGGTGCGGCCCTCGTCCTCGGCGAGCGCCGACCAGAACTCCATCCGCTCACGGACCACTTCGGCCGCGTCGCACCCGGCGCCCGGACCGGCGGCCGCGGTCTGCGGCTTGGCCTCCCGCGCGGTACGGATGATGGTGTCGACCTCGCGCTCCAGCTGGGCGACGGCCTCCCTGGTCTGCTCGGCGGCCGGTCCGTCGCCGAGCGAGGCCGCGTTCAGCCGCAGCACGGTCAGGGGCGTCCGCAGCCGGTGGGACAGATCGGCCGCCAGCTCACGCTCGTTCGCCAGGAGTTGTACGACCTGATTGGCCATGGAGTTGAACGCGGCCGCGGCGAGCCGCAGTTCGGTCGGCCCCTCCTCGGGCACCCGGGCGCCCAGCCGGCCCTCCCCCAGTTCGCGCGCACTCTCGACGAGCCGCTGCGCGGGCTGCACCATCCGCACACCGAGCCGGTCGGCGACGGCGACCGAGCCGACGACGAGCGCCGCGCCCACCCCGGCGAGCACCGCCCAGGCCGTGCCGACGCCGTTGCTGACCTCGGCCTCGGGGACGTAGACCTCGACGACCGCGATGGCGCCGGAGCTCAGCGCGACCGGCTGAAGCAGCGCGAACCCGCCGTCCACCTCGGTGGTGGAGACACGGCCCACCCTCCGTACGGTCGCGATGTCCTCGCCGGCGGCCCGGCCGCGGCCGATGTCGACGGCCGCCGTGCCCTCGGCCTCCGGTATGTGCACGGCCATGCGTGCCTCCGAGCCGGCCGAGGCGACCACCCGCTCCAGCTGCTCGCGCTCGGTGGTGATGGACAGCGCGGGAGCGACCGCCGCGGCCTGGCGTTCGGCGTTGGAGAAGGCGCGGTCGCGGGCCATCTCCTTGACGACCAGCCCGAGCGGGACGGCGAAGGCGACCACGACCATGGTGGTGACCGCCAGGCAGACCTTGACCAGGGCCCATCTCATCGCGGCGGCTCCGCCCCGGGCGGCTCCAGCTTCACGCCCACACCCCGCAGGGTGTGCAGATAGCGGGGCCGGGCGGCCGTCTCGCCCAGCTTGCGCCGCAGCCAGGACAGATGGACGTCTATGGTCTGGTCGTCGCCGTAGGACTGCTGCCACACCTCGGCCAGCAGCTCCCTGCGCGACACGACCACACCGGGCCGCCGGGCGAGGAAGGCGAGCAGATCGAACTCACGCCGGGTCAGGTCCAGCCGCACGCCGTCCAGTTCGGCCTGGCGGCGCAGCGGATCGACGGTCAGGCCGCCGACGCGGAGCACGGTGGACGAGGTGTCCTCCCCCGCGCCGGAGCGGGCCCGGCGCAGGACGGCGGCCATGCGCGCCGACAGATGCTCGACCGAGAACGGCTTGGTCAGATAGTCGTCCGCCCCGGCGTTGAGCAGCCGGACGATCTCCGCCTCGTCGTCCCGGGCGGTGGCGATGATGACGGGCACATCGGTGATGCCGCGCAGCATCTTCAGAGCCTCGGAGCCGTCCAAGTCGGGCAGTCCGAGATCCAGGACCACCAAGTCGAAGCGGTGATGAGCGACCTCGCGCAGTGCCTCCAGCGCCGTACCGACACTGCGCACGGTGTGCGAAGCCTCGGTCAGATGCCGGATGAGCGCCGATCGTACGAACTGATCGTCCTCGACCACGAGCACACTTGCCATGCGCCGCACCGTACGCCATGGACACACCAGCGGTGCGCGCCTGTGGACAACTTCGGCCCGGTCCCGCCGCCTGCTGTGGACAACCTCACTCCGGTCCCGTCCGGGCGACAGGGACGACAGAGAGGGCGCGAGTGAGACAGTATGACCGCGATGCACAGAGGACTCGTTCACGTACTGGCGTGGTCGCTCGCCACCGGTGCGGCGACCACGTTGTCGTGGTGGGGTGTCCACACGGTGATGGCGGGCACGGCCTACGACCCGCCCCGCGCCCTGCCCATCACGGCGGCCGGCGCGACCACGCAGGAGCCGAGGCCGCAGGCCTCCTCCACCTACCGGCCGCCCCCGTCCGCGAGCCCGTCGCCCACGCCGAGCCGCACCCCCCGCACACGGCCGGCCACCTCCGGCTCCTCCGCACCGGCGTCCCCCGCGAACACTCCGGCCTCCTCGCCCGCCCCCTCCCCCGCCCCCGCGTCCTCCGGCCAGGTCAAGAGCTATGACACCCGGGGCGGCCGGGTGGTCCTCTCCCTCGGCGAGTCCTCGGCGAACCTGGTCTCCGCCACTCCGAGCACCGGCTGGTCGATGCAGGTGTGGAAGACCGAGACCTGGATCCGTGTGGAGTTCACCTCGGACACCGACCGGGTGTCGGTCATCTGCGCCTGGCACGACGGTCCGCCGCACGTGGACATCGGCACCTACTGACGTCTTCGGGCTGAGGTCTTCCGGCGCCCCTCCCGGCGCACCCCTCCGGCCCGGACCCCTCCGTCGGGCGTCCGGTTCAGCGGAAGGTTCAGTGGAAGGTCCAGCAAAAGGTTCAGCGAAAAGTTCAGCGGAAGACCGAGGGCGGTGGCGCCGGTGAGGCGACGGCCACGGCGTCCGTGACCGGTGCGGCTCCTCCGGTGAAGTCGATGAGGGCGCGGCCGTGTTCGACCCGGCCCGGGTAGGGGTCGGAGGCGGCCCGGCGGGTCAGTTCGGCGATCGGCAGCGGAAGGTCGGCGGCGACGAGCACGGCGTTGCCGAACCGCTTGCCGCGCAGCACGGCCGGGTCGGCGATCAGCGCGAGGTGGGCGAACCGGGCGGCGGCGGTGGCGATCTGACCGCGCAGATGGGCCAGCGGCGGGCCGTCGGCGAGGTTGGCGGCGCAGACCCCGCCCGGCTTCAGGGCTCTGCGGACCTCGTCGAGGAACTCCGTGGAGGTGAGGTGGGCGGGGGTGCGGGTGTCGCTGAAGACGTCCACGACGACCAGGTCGGCCCAGCCGTCCGGGATCTTGGCGAGCCCTTCGCGTGCGTCCGCCGACCGCACCCGTATACGGGCGTTCTTCTCCCACGGCAGCTCGCGCCGCACCAGCTGGACCAGAGCCGCGTCCCGCTCGACGACCTGCTGGGTGGAGCGGGGCCGGGTGGCGGCGACGTACCGGGCGAGCGTGAGCGCCCCGCCGCCGAGGTGCACGGCGTGCACCGGTCTGCCGGCCGGCGCGACGAGGTCGATCACATGGCCGAGCCTTCGCTGGTACTCGAAGGAGAGGTACTCCGGGTCGTCGAGGTCGACGTACGACTGCGGGGCCCCGTCGATCAGCAGGGTCCAGCCCCGCGCCCGTTCCCGGTCGGGCACGAGCTGCGCGAGCCCGCCGTCGACCCGCTCGGCGACGGTCTCGGCGGCTCCTCGTCCGCGGCGGGGCCTTGTGGACCTTCCCATGCGCTCATTGTCGCAAGGCGTGCACGGCCGCACGCACGCGTGTGCCGGGCCACGGGTGCCCGACCGGCCGGCGTCAGCAGCAGTTGTCCGCCGCCTCGATGATCCGGGCCGCCTCCCCCAGCGCCCGGCGCAGCACCGCGGGATCGGTCGCGAGGCCGGCCTCGCCGGGCGGGACCAGCCAGTCGGCGCCCTCCACGGGCGGCTCCGGGGTGAGCCGCAGGCCCCGCCCGTCGGTCTTGGTGCAGGTGCTCCCGGGCACGTCCCAGGCCGCGGCCGTGCCGGCCGGCACCACGAAGCCCAGGGTGTCGTCCTCGTCGTCGTGCAGAACGGGCCCCACCGCGTCCTCCGCGCCGCGGCGCAGGATGTCGACCGCCTCCAGTCCCTGACGGGCCGGCACCGTCACCAGGTCGCACGGAGCCAACGGAGCCGACGGGGACAACGGAGACGTCGTGGCCGACGAAGCCGGCGAAGACGGTGAGGCCGGCGAGGACTGCGGCGGCTGCGTACACGGATCGCGTTCTTGCGGGATCTCCATCCCGGCCTCCATCGTGAACACCCTTCTCGTGGACGAGCAGGCCGGGAGTCGGGCGGCTCCCGGTCCACGGGGTTCAACGCGACAACGTGTCAACGGGCACGGTCGAAGTCCGCCGCAAAGGATGGCACTTCATGGCAGATCACGAACGAGATATCCGTTTTGTGGTCAACCACAGCGTGGCGGACCGGGCACAACCGGTACTTTCTTGCACGTCGGAAACAGGGAGTCACATGGATGACTCGGACAACTCTCCCTGAGCCCGGCATGGTTCGACGGTTCGCACGAGAGGGCCCGGCCATGACGTCGTCGACGGTGACCTCGTCCCCATCCCCCCGGCCGCCACGGCCGAATCTCATCTTCCGACAACTGCGCGGACAGCACTCGCCGGCCGAGTTCGCCGCGATGGTCCGGCGAGCCGCCGAGGAGATCGGCGAGCGGGTCAGCTGTGACGCCCGCTACATCGGCCGGGTGGAGGCAGGCGAGATCCGCTGTCCCAACTACGCCTACGAACGCGTGTTCAGGCACATGTTCCCCGGCCGGACGCTCACCGATCTGGGGTTCGTCCCCCGGTCGGCCGTCCGCGGACGCGCGGCACGCCGCCCCCCGCACGAGACACGGCGCGAGACACAGGAGACGGACCGCAAGACCCAGGAGACGGACCGGCCGTACCGGTCCCCCGCCGTGCAGGTCCCCGCGCAGACCCCGTACCACCCGCACGAAGATCACGAAGATCACAAGGACGACGAGGAGAGCGACGTGCTGCGTCGCGCATTCATGACCCGTGGAGGCGTCACCGTGGCCGCCGCCTCGCTGGGCCCTCTGGGGCTCGCCTTCGACACGCCGGCCGCACACCGTCCCGTGCACCGTGCCGACGCGCGTGACGCCGACGCCGTCGAGGAAGCCGTCCGCAGGATCCGGCTGCTCGACGACCGGCACGGAGCGGACAGCCTCTACCGCCGCGCGGCGGCTCCGCTGCGCGCCGCCTACGCGTTGCTCGACGCCGGCGCGACCCGGCAGGCCACCGCCGACCGGCTGTACTCGGGCGTCGGTGAACTGGCCATCTCGGTGGGCTGGCTGGCCCACGACTCCGGGCGCTTCGACGACGCCCGCTCGCACTACGCGGAGGCGCTGGCCACCGCGCGCATGACCGGGGACCCGGCCCTGGAGGCGCACGCCTTCTGCAACACGGCGTTCCTCGCACGGGACGCGGGACGGCCGCGGGAGGCGGTACGGGCCGCGCAGGCCGCGCAGCGCGTGGGGCGCGGGCTGGGCTCGGCACGGCTGATGTCGCTGCTGGCGCTGCGCGAGGCGGGCGGCTGGGCGGGGCTCGCCGACCGCGCCGGCTGCGAGCAGGCGCTCGCCCGGGCGCAGGCCTTGTACGAGCGGGGGCCCTCGGACGCCGACCCCGAGTGGATGAGCTTCTACGGCGAGGCGGAGCTGGAGGGGCTGGAGGCGCAGTGCTGGTCGGCGCTGGGCGACTGGTCGCGGGCGGCCCGGCACGCACGGCGGGCCGCACAGCTGCAGGACCCGCACTTCGCCCGGAACATCGCGCTGTACACGGCCGAGCTGGCCGACGACCTCGCGCGCGGGGGGCAGCCCGACGAGGCCGCCGCCGCGGGCATGCGGGTGCTGGACCTTCTGGGGCAGGTCCAGTCCTCCCGGGTCCAGACGATGCTGGCGGGCACGGCACGTGTGCTGCTGCCGCACCGGCGGGAGAGCGGGGTGTCGGCCTTCCTCGAAAGACACGCCGACACTCTGCGCGCGGTGTGAGACAGAGATCACGCAGGTCCTTTTCCGAGCCCCTCGCACACGAGCGCCTCGAACAGAGGGACGCTCCCCGTGCTCACCTGTGACGCAACCCTCACAGTGGCCCCCGCGTCTCTCAGGGCCGGGGGTGCCCTGGAGGAAACCGGAACGCACACCGTAAGGTGGCCCGGCCCGGTACAGGGCACCGCAGCGACGTCACAGGGGGAGGGGCATCGGATGCCGCAGACCGAGGCATCAGCACCGGCGCCGCGCACCGAGGCACCCTCGGATTCCCGGCCGCGCTGGTGGACCGAGCTGCCCCTGGTCCTGCTGGTGTACGGCTGCTACTCGGCGGGCCGCCTGCTGGCCCGCGGGGACGTCTCCACCGCCGTCGACCACGGCCTGGCGATCCTCCGCGTCGAGCAGGCGCTGCACCTGAACGCCGAGCATCCCCTCAACCGCCTCTTCACGCGCGAGCCCTGGCTCGGTGTCCCGGCGGACTTCTGGTACGCGTCCCTGCACTACCTGGTGACCCCGGCGATCCTGGTGTGGCTGTTCCGGGCGCGCGCCACGTTCTACCGGGCGGCCCGCACCTGGCTGATGACGTCCACCTTCATCGGCCTGATCGGCTTCACCCTGCTGCCCACCTGCCCGCCCCGCCTGCTCTCCCCGGAGCACGGCTTCGTGGACACGATGGCCCACTACAGCTCGTACGGCTGGTGGGGCGGCGAGGCCAGTGCGCCGCGCGGGCTCGGCGGGCTGACCAACCAGTACGCGGCCATGCCGAGTCTGCATGTGGGCTGGGCCCTGTGGTGCGGAGTGATGCTGTGGCGGCACGGCGGCACGCGTACGGCCAGGGCCGCCGCCGTGCTCCATCCGCTGGTGACCGCCGTGGTGGTGCTGGGCACCGCGAACCACTACCTCCTGGACGCGGTCGCGGGCACGGCCGTGATGGGCGCCGGACTGCTGCTCACTCCCCGTGTGATGCGCGGTGCGGACCGGGCCCGGGCGCTGCTGACGGTCCGTGACACGACAGCCGGCACGACAGCCGGCACGACAGTCAAGAGGCAATCGGGCGACGCGGGTTCCCCCATTGTCGGCAGCGGATGTCAGACTTCGGCGGGTGAGCGAATTCCACGGCAGCGCGCAGCGCGGTTCGGTTCCACAGCCGCGCCAGACGCCGTTTCCGGCGAAGCGGGAAACGGCGCTCCCGGTCGGGGCCTTTCCCGCCCGGACGAAGTCGAGAGCCTGGGGAAGGCTCGCTGAACTCCGCGGGCCCGGCGTACCGGCGAAGGCACTGGACGCCCGCGCCCTCGCGGCCCTCGCCGCGAACCCGGGCTGCCGGCGGCGCGCGATCCTGGACGGCGCGGGCGTGGACAAGGCGGCCCTCGCGAACGCGCTGGGCGCACCCCCGGTCTTCGGCCAGTCCCAGTTCGCCCTCACCCGGGGCAACGCGTTCGAGGCACGGGTCAAGGCGGACGGCGGCGCGGAACTGCTGCGGCTGGCGCACCGGACGCTGGATCCCGGCGCCGAGCCGCCGCAGCGGGCCTGCGTTCCCGACCTGACCGCCCAGGGCCCCGACGGGCGTACGGCGCGTACGGCACTGGCGCTGCGCGAGGCCGTCCAGGCGGGCGGCTGGACCCTGCTGGACCATCCGATGCTCGCCCTGGAGGTGGCCGGCTCGCCCGCCTTCCTGGAGCCGGACGCGGTGGTGGTGCACCCGGACGGCAGCTGGACGGTCGTGGAGATCAAGTCCTTCCCGGTGCTGGACGGTTCCGCGGATCCGGCGAAGGTGGGCGCGGCGGCCCGGCAGGCGGCGGTGTACGTGCTGGCGCTGGAGGAGGTCGCCGCCCGTCTGGACCCCGCCCCGCGGGTGCGGCACCGGATGCTTCTGGTGTGTCCCAAGGACTTCTCCAACCTGCCCACCGCCTCCGCCGTCGACATCCGCAGACAGCGCGCGGCGACCGCCCGGCAGCTGACGCGGCTGACCCGTGTCCAGGACATCGCCGACGCGCTCCCCGAGGGCGTGTGCTTCTCCCCCGAGCTGCCCCGTGAGGAGCTGACGGCGGCGGTCGAGGCGGTCCCGGCGGCGTATGCGCCGGAGTGCCTGGCCGCGTGCGAGCTGGCCTTCCACTGCCGGGCGCGCTCCCGGGCGCAGGGCTCGGTGACCGCACTGGGCCGCTCGGTGCGCGCCGAACTGGGCGGACTGTCGACGGTCGAGGAGGTGCTGGCGGCGGCCCACGGCGAGGCGGGCGACCCGGACGACCCGGCGGTGGCGGCCCTGCGCAGGGCCGCCGCGCTGCGGGCCGAGGCCCTGGCGCTCGCCGGCCGGGAGGCGGCATGTCGCTGATCACCACCCTCGCCCGGCTCGAGGCGGTGCGCGCCGGGCGGGCCCAGCCCGCCACGACCGTACGGCACCGGCATCTGTCCGAGCGGCCCCTGGTGTTCGTCCCGCTCACCACCGCCGGTGAGGCGGGCGCCCCGCTCGGCGCGCTGGTCGGCACGGACCGGCACGCGCCCCGGCTGCTGACCGTGCCGCAGCCGCGCGACCGGGAGCTGCGGTTCGCGTTCCTCGCCGAACTGGCCGATGTGATCCTGCCGTACATCGACTCCTTCGCCGACGTCGTGGAGACCGTCGAGCGCACCGAGGCCGACCCGGAGACCGGCAAGCGGGTCAAGGTCGAGGTGGAGCTGTGCGCGGACGCGCCCCAGCTGATCGTGCCGAGCCGCGCGGGCATCCACTTCGTACGGCTGCTCGGGCGTTCCATGCGTTTTCGGCGCACCGCCGAGCAGGACCCCCAGGCCCCGCACCCGGCGCCGCCGAGGGTGCCGCTGCTCGGGCGGTGGCTGACCCACTTCGGGGAGCGGGCGCGGGTGCCCGGCTCCTCGCTGCTGCTGGCGCTGACCGATCTGCTGGCCCGGCACTGGATCACGGGCCAGTCCAGCCTGGAGGACCAGCACCTGGGGGCACTGCTGGCGTGGATCAGTCCGCCGGAGGGCGTCTCGGGTGCCCAGGCCGCGCTGCGGGCCGAGCTGGCACGGGACGCCGACGGCCAGCTGGAGTGCCCCCCGGCCGGTCCGGCGACCGATCCGGCGTTCGACAACAGGCTGCTGGCGCCGGCCATCGAACGCTACGACCGCGCGCGTGCGGCCCTCGCCGCCGCGGAGGACGGTCTGCAGGCCGACGCACGGCTGGGCGCCCTCGCCGCCGCCGAGCACGAGATCCGCACACTGATCGAGAGATGCGCCCTGCCCACCTGGGAGAAGGTCTGGCAGGGCCTGGACCTGCTGCGGGCGCTGCCCGAGGGCGCGCATGTGGAGGAGCGGTGGACGCGCGACCGCTGGTCGTTCACCTCCCACCGCGACCGGGTGCGCGCGGGCGAGCCGCCGCAGCCGCGCCACGACGACGCGGTCACCGCGGCGAACAAGCTGGCCGCACGCGAGCGCGAGCAGGCCCGCCTGGAGGCCCAGGAGGCGCTGGACGACCCGCTGGTCATGGCGGGGCGGCGGCTGGCCGGGGAGGCGTTCGCCGGCGAGGTCACGGACGTCGTCATGGCGTACGGCGAGGGCAAGCGGCCCGCTCCGCGCCCGCTGGTCACCGTCCGCACGGACGACCTGCCGCACCTGGACGAGCGGACCCGGGTGTACCGCTCGCTGGACGGCAAGCCGCAGACGGCCGAGTGCGTCGCCCTCGAGGAGGGCGGGGCCGAGGGGACGCTGATCGTGCTCCGGATCCTGGACCGGATGGGCCGCGGCAGGGAACCGGCGGCCGGCTCCGTCCCGGAGAAGGGCGACCGTGTGTGCTTCACGCTCTTCGAGCACGAGCCGCGCGGCGGCGCCAGGCTGCCCGAGCCGGAACGGACCCCCTGGACGCACGGCGGCCCGCCGGACGAGGAGAGCGTGCCGGAGGCCCCCGACCCGGTGACCGAGGAGGACCTGCTGTGACCGCCCCCGCCCGGAAGGCCGCCTTCGACCCGCGGGAGGCCGCCGCCCGCGCCACCGACGCGATCCTCCGCGACACCCTGCACGGCCCGCACCGCGGTGTCGTCGTCGACTCCCCGCCCGGCGCGGGCAAGTCGACGCTGGTCGTCCGCGCCGCGCTGGAGCTGGCCGCCGCCGGACGGCCGCTCATGGTGGTCGCGCAGACCAACGCGCAGGTCGACGACCTGGTGGTGCGGCTCGCGGAGAAGAACCCCGACCTGCCCGTCGGCCGGCTGCACAGCAGTGACGCCGACCCGTACGACAAGGCGCTCGACGCCCTGCCGAACGTGCGCACCTCCGCGAAGGCCGCCGACCTCGCCGGTCTGGACGTGGTGCTGTCGACCGCCGCGAAGTGGGCCCATGTGCGCACCGACGAGCCGTGGCGGCACGCGATCGTCGACGAGGCGTACCAGATGCGCTCGGACGCCCTGCTGGCGGTGGCCGGGCTGTTCGAACGGGCGCTGTTCGTGGGCGACCCGGGCCAGCTCGACCCGTTCTCGATCGTCGGCGGCGAGCAGTGGGCGGGCCTGTCCTACGACCCGTCGGCGTCCGCGGTGACGACCCTGCTGGCCCACAACCCCGGGCTGCCCCAGCACCGGCTGCCGGTGTCCTGGCGGCTCCCGGCCTCGGCGGCGCCCCTGGTGTCGGACGCGTTCTACCCGTACACGCCGTTCCGCAGCGGCACACAGGCCGAGGACCGGCGGCTCGCCTTCGCCGTCCCCTCCGACGGCTCGGCCCCCGACCGGGTGATCGACGAGGCCGCCGAGTCCGGCTGGGGCCTGCTGGAGCTGCCCGCGCGGTACACCCCGCGCACGGATCCGGAGGCGGTGCGCGCGCTGGCGGCGGTCGTCCGGCGGCTGCTGGAGCGGGGCGGCGTCACCGTCTCGGAGCGGTCACCGGATCCGGTGCCGCTGACCGCCGACCGGATCGCCGTGGGCACGGCGCACCGCGACCAGGCGGCGGCGGTACGGGCGGCCCTGGCCGGCCTGGGCGTCACGGAGGTGACCGTGGACACGGCGAACCGGCTCCAGGGCCGCGAGTTCGATGTCACGGTGGTCCTCCACCCCCTCTCCGGCCGTCCCGACGCCACCGCCTTCCACCTGGAGGCCGGCCGCCTGTGCGTCCTCACCTCCCGTCATCGCCACGCCTGCATCGTGATCTGCCGCGCCGGGGTGAGCGAGCTCCTGGACGACCATCCGTCGACGGAGCCGGTCCAGCTGGGGGTGACGGTGAAGTTTCCCGACGGCTGGGAGGCGAACCACGCCGTGCTCGCGCGGCTTCAGGAACACCGGGTGGCCTGGAGACCTTGAGAACCCTGGGAGAACTCCGGGCGGTCGCCGCCCCGCCGCCCTCTTGCGTGCGCGCGCGACAATGAAAGGTGGTCCTCCCGAGGACCGAGGCCCCGAACCCTACGCCCCGAACCCTACAAGGAGGACACACCATGGCGGAGCCGACGCCGCGTCCCCAGGAACCGCGGCTGCGCCCCGCGCCCCTGCTGTTCGAGCCCGCCGCGGCGAGTGCCGACCCCGAGCACTTCTTCGACCTGGAGTCGATCGAGGACCCGCGCGTGCTGCTCACGCGGGCGACGGAGCTGGCCCAGGCGTTCCGCGCGGCAGCCGACCGGGCGATGGAGTTCCAGGCGATCGCGGCGGCGCAGCTCGCCGACCCGCGGCGCTTCGACCGGCTGACCGTGGCGGACATCGCCGAGCGGGCCCAGTGGACCGAGGACTACGCCAAGAAGATGGTGGAGTTCGGCCGGGATCTGCTCAGGGGGGCCGAGGGCGGCGCACACGCCAACCCGGACGCTCCGTTCTGATCGGCTCTGATCGGCTCTGATCGGCCCGCCCCGGTCCTCCGGCCCGCCCGCACCGGCCCGGCATATGCCGGGGGCGCACGATACCCCTCTCCCGCCGTCCCTGTCCCGGATTTTCACAACTCTGCGAGAGCAGATCATCACGTTCGGTAGGTGTATCTGCCATGAGCCGTCTGAGTTGTCCAGGGAACGAGCCGCTTCTCGACCATCCGCACCCCTCCGGCGTCACCCCCGACGGTGCCGCCTGGCTCGCTTCGGCGGGGACGCGTCCGTACGGCACCTGTGCACCGTGGTGGGAGCGGCCGGCGTCACCGGTCGTCCTGCCCTGCGGCACCGCCTTCGACGTGGTGAACGCACCCGCAGTCTTCGGCCGCCGGATGCTGGACCGGCTGTGGGAGGAGGGCCCGGGTTCGGGTCCGGTGGCCGTCCACCGGGGGCGGATGCTGCTCTTCGCCGCGCCGGGCACCGCGCACCGGCTGCCCTCGCTGCTGGAGTGGGAGGAGTGGGGTTCCCGCGGCCGGACGGCCGGCCGGGGTGAGGGCATCCCGCCGCTGCTGTGCCATGGCAACGGCGATGTGGTGACCCTCCCTCCCCTGGCCGACGACGCCTCCTCCGGCCGGTCCGACTCCCGCTGGCTGGTCGCTCCGGACACCCGTCAGCCCTGGCTGCCGGGCCCGGACGTCCTGCTGTGGGCGGCCGTACGGGCGGCCCGGGCGGCCGCGCGGGTATCGATTTCTCCTCCCGCCGACCGGGGTGCTAAGGTCTACGACGTCAGCGGGCGCCGCTAGCTCAGTTGGTTAGAGCAGCTGACTCTTAATCAGCGGGTCCGGGGTTCGAGTCCCTGGCGGCGTACAGCGACGAGGGCGAGTCCAGGTCTGCGGGAACGTGGACCAGGCTCGCCCTTCTTGTTCCTGCTCCTTGTTCCTGTGCGACGTTCCTGTACGACGTTCCGTGCGGCTTCACCGCGTGTGCCGGAGCTCCGCCCCCGCGCCTCCCTTTGCTCTTCCCTTCACTCTGCCCTTTACCCTCCCTTTGCTCCCGCAACCCTGCGTATCGAGGTGTCAGCCGAGTGTGATCTCGACCGTGTAGGCACCGGACGCCGTGCGGTCCTCCACCTTCACCCGGACCCCGTCCCCCGGCACGGTGAAGGTCTCACCGACGTCGATCGGAGCGTCGGCGAGCGGCGGATGGACGGAGGTCGCCGTGCAGGCCTCGGTCCGCGGGTGGGCGTCGATCACCTGGATGGGGCCGCGCCCCGACTCCACCCCGTTGCGCACCCGGTACACCAGCACCCCCGCCCGGCATCCGGTCACGTCGTTGCCGAGCTGTGCCCGCGCCTCGACGGCCAGCACACTGTCGCTCCCGGTGCGCACCACCGCCAGCTTCGTCCCACCGCCCAGCCCGAACGGTGTCCCCCCGGCGTCGCCCGTCGCCCCCGCCGGCCCCGCCTCCACCGGCTCCAGCGTCAGCCGGGTCGGCCCCATGCTCCGCACACAGGTCACCTGGCGCGGCTCCA
Organism: Streptomyces thermoalcalitolerans; assembly: GCF_039525155.1. Classification (NCBI taxonomy): domain Bacteria; kingdom Bacillati; phylum Actinomycetota; class Actinomycetes; order Kitasatosporales; family Streptomycetaceae; genus Streptomyces; species Streptomyces thermoalcalitolerans. Next base: position 71,630 of record NZ_BAAAHG010000006.1, read on the forward strand.
GCCACCCGAGCTTCCACTTGTGCCAGGCGAACAGGTCCGGTGAGAGCGCGAACTGGCTGCCCATCAGGTCCCAGTCCCCGACATGGGTGTCCCAGTCGCCCTTGCCGTCCGCCGGCCGGCGGTACAGGTCGGGCAGGTCGAAGACATGTCCGGTCTCATGGGCGAGCACCAGCCGGTCCGGCGGATGCCGTTCGAACACCGTCACCACCCGCCGGATCCCCGTGCCGTCGGCCCCCATCGGGGCTTCCAGATTGACGACCTTCGTCGCGTCCGAGTCGACGCCGGGCGCGTCCGGGTCGGCGACGAAGTAGACGATGTCGTAGCGCGAGAAGTCGACCTCGGGGTCGGCCGCGGCGAGCGCGTCGTCCAGATAGGCGGCCCGTTCCCGGGCGCTCCAGTCCCGGTGCAGGCCGTACGCCGTGGAGGGCTTGGGCATCTGGACCCAGTGCCGCAGCGGATGCGGGCGCAGGGTGAACCTGCCGTACGACGCCTGCTCGTAGAACCGGCTGGTGGCCGGGAAGTGGTCGGCGGCGAGTTCGGCCGGGGTGGTGAGCGGTGGCGAGTCGGGGAAGGACAGGAACACCAGGACGGCGTCGAGCGGCCGGACGGGCCTCGGATAGGCGGTGTTCCAGGTGTCCAGGCCCTCCGAGTGGTGCACGTCCGTGCGGCGCAGGGCGCAGGGGGAGGCCGCGAACGGTTCGGCGGCGGACGGCCCGGTCAGGATCGAGGTGGCGGCGACCGCCGACAGGGTGGTGAACACGGCCGCGGTGCTGCGCAGTCGGGGGCCCGCCCCGCGCACTCCCGCCCGGCCGAGCGCCCTGAGGGCGTCGTGGCCGAGCGCCTTCAGGGGGAGCTGACGCGGCACGAGGACCTCCGGGCGGTTCACAGGACACCAAACCCAGCTTGTGCCAATTTGTAGGCATACGTCCTGTTTACCTGCATCGGAAGGGTGAGAGGCCTGAGACCGCGACGCGACAGCCCGGCGCGGGCTCCGGGGAGGCGACAGCCCCGGACTGCTCACGGAACGTCACAAGTGATCGGCCGACTGAAGAACCCGTCCAGGTGTGGACAGAAGCGATCCACCCGCGGGGTCGGTCGTGGGGCGAGGCCGGCAAGTGGCTGGAAGGGGTCCGCCGGCGGCCTCTATGATCGGCACACTTTCCTTGCACTTCCCTGCGCGGACACGGGCCGCAGGGCCGTTCGTCCCCCGGCCGGCCCCCGACGAGACCGATACGAAGACCGAGTGCACTGCGGGAGCGAGCGGTGAGCGGAACGTCCGAAGGGCCGACGCCCGCGACAGACCTCATCCAGCCGAATGTCACGCACAGTGACGCAACGCCGTGTCCGGGCACCGAGCCGGTCGTGGTCCCCGCGGCCGGGCGGACCGTCGCCACCGCCCCGTCCGCGCCGTCCGGCAGCGGCTCCGACGACCCCCTCCCCGCGGCCGGCCCCACTCCGATGGCGGAGTCCGCGCCCGCTCCCGCCGGATTCACCGACATGGACCAACAGCCGTCCGCCGCCGCCTTGAAGCGTCCCCTCGCGGACCCCCCCTTCCGCTCCGCCTTCTCCGCCGCGCCGCTGGCCATGGCCGTCGTGGACCGCGACGGCCTGGTGGTCAGCGCCAACGACACCTTCGGCGCGCTGCTCGGCGGCGGCCCCGAGGAGTTCACCGGGCAGGTCGCCGCCGACCTGGTGGACCTGACCTCCGACGCCCGGATCCGGCACGCCTACCACCAGGTGCTGGAGGGCCGGCGGGCCCGGCTGCGCTGCGCCCGCCGCCTCAAACATCCCGACGGCCACCGCCTGTGGGTCCAGATCACCGTCGCTCCCCTGGCACCGGAGTCCCCGAATGTGCTGCTGTCCGTCGCCGACATCAGCGCCCGGCGCGAACTCCAGGACCGGCTGCGGCACTTGCAGAACCACGACCCGGTGACCCGGCTGCCCAACCGCACCCTGTTCTTCGAGCGGCTGTCGGCCGCGCTGGAGGCGGAGTCGTACGAGAGCGGCGGAAGCGGCCGGATCGGGCTGTGCTACCTGGACCTGGACGGTTTCAAGGCGGTCAACGACACCCTCGGCCACCGGATCGGCGACCGGCTGCTCGCGGCCGTGGCCGAACGGCTGACCCGGTGCGCGAACGAGGCCGGCCAGGGCCGCACGAGCGCCCCGCTGGTGGCCCGGCTCGGCGGCGACGAGTTCGCACTGCTCGTGGAGGGCTCGACCGGCACCGAGCAGCTCGCGGAGCTGGCCGAGTCGGTGCTCACGGCCCTGCAGGCACCGTTCGAGATCTCCGGCCGGCAGCTGTCGGTGTCGGCGTCCATCGGCGTGGTGGAGCGGCACGCGGCCGGTACGTCGGCCACCGCGCTGATGCAGGCGGCCGACACGACGCTGTACTGGGCGAAGGCGGACGGCAAGGCCCGCTGGACCCTGTTCGACCCGGAGCGCAACGCGCACCGCATGACCCGCCAGGCCCTGGTCTCCTCACTGCGCACGGCCGTCGAACGCGGTGAGTTCACCCTGGAGTACCAGCCGCTGGTCGGCATGGACGACGGCCGGCTGCGCGGAGTGGAGGCCCTGGTCCGCTGGCGGCACCCGCAGTTCGGCACGCTGACGCCGAATCGGTTCATCGCGCTGGCGGAGGAGGACGGCTCGATCGTGCCGCTGGGCCGCTGGATCCTGGCCACCGCCTGCCGCCAGGCCCGCCGTTGGCAGCTGGACCACCCGGACGAGCCGCCGATCTTCGTCAGCGTCAATGTCGCGGTCCGTCAGGTCTGGGACTCCGACCTGGTCGCGGACGTGGCCGAAGTGCTGGCCGAGACCGGGCTGGCGCCGCATCTGCTGCAACTGGAGCTGACCGAGTCGGCGGTGATGGGCTCGGCCGGCCGGCCGCTCCAGTCCCTGCGGGCGCTGAGCGACATGGGCGTGCGCATCGCCATCGACGACTTCGGCACCGGCTACTCCAACCTCGCCTATCTCAGCCGGCTGCCGGTGTCGGCGCTGAAGCTGGACGGCTCCTTCGTACGGGGCTTCCAGAACGAGGGGAACACCAAGGAGAACGCCGGGGAACACGGCGAGGAGCACGACGAGGAGCACGACGGTGCGGCGGGACGGCCGAGCCCCGCGGACGAGGTCATCGTGGAGGCGATGGTCCAGCTCGCCCACCGGCTGGGGCTCACCGTCACCGCCGAGTGCGTGGAGACCTGCGACCAGGCCAGCCGGCTGCGCCGGATCGGCTGCGACACCGGGCAGGGATGGCTGTACTCCCGGCCGGTGTCGCCGGACCGTATCTCCGAGCTGCTGGGCAGCCGGTGCTGAGCCGCGCTCAGTTCCTCGGGAAACCGTAGGCGTCCGCGATGAGTTCGTAGCTGCGCAGGCGTATGGCGCCGCTGGGCGCGGTGCTTGTGATCATCAACTCGTCGGCGCCGGTGCGCTTGTGCAGCTCGTCGAGGCCGGCGCGGACCTCGTCGGGGGTGCCGTACACGACGTCGGCGTTCCAGGACTCGACGAACTCCCGCTCCATCGGGCTGAATTCGTATGCCTCCGCCTCCTCCGGAGTGGGCACGAGGCCGGGGCGGCCGGTGCGCAGCCGGATCATGCTCAGCGCGGCGGCCAGCACCTGGCGGCGGGCCTCCCTCTCCTCGTCGGCGGCGAGTGCGGCGACACCGATCAGGGTGTACGGGGCGTCGAGCACCTCGCTCGGCCGGAAGGACTCGCGGTACAGCTCGAGCGCGGGGATGGTGTTCCGCGCGGAGAAGTGGTGGGCGAAGGCGAAGGGCAGACCGAGTCTGCCGGCGAGGCGGGCACTGAAGTCGGAGGAGCCCAAAAGCCAGATCGGCGGGCGGTGCGGGGACTGCACCCCGCCCGGGGAGGTGCCCTGGACCGGGCCGGGGACGGCGTGGACACGGTGGTAGGGGTGGCCCTCGGGGAAGTCGTCGTCGAGGAAATGGATCAGCTCGACGAGCTGCCGGGGGAAGTCGTCGACGCTCTCGTTCAGCCGGTCCGTGCGGCGCAGGGCGGCGGCGGTGGCGCCGTCCGTTCCGGGGGCGCGGCCGAGGCCGAGGTCGATGCGGCCGGGGGCCATGGCCTCCAGGGTGCCGAACTGCTCCGCGACGACCAGGGGCGCGTGGTTGGGGAGCATGACGCCGCCGGAGCCGAGGCGGATGCGGTGGGTGTGGGCGGCGAGGTGGGCGAGGATCACCGCCGGTGAGGAGGAGGCCACACCGGGCATGGAGTGGTGTTCGGCCACCCAGTAGCGGTGATAGCCGCGGGACTCCGCGAGGGTCGACAGGGCGACGCTGGTTCTGAGGGCGTCGGTCGCGGTGTGGCCCGCGCCCACGGTGACCAGGTCCAGTACGGAGAGGGGTACGGGGGCGGTTCCCTGGGCCTTGCCCCTGATCTCGTCTCCCGTCACCGGTGCCTCCTGTTCTCGCCGTTCGCTTCTCCGACCGGCGTCAACAGGGCACCGTTGCTTTTTGTTCCTTTTGCTTTTGTTTCTTTTCCCGCTCGTCCTTCTCACCGGCCGCCCGGTTCCCGCCCGCCCTCCTGCCCCGGACAGCCGAGGGGAGCCGCCCCGGACGGCGGCTCCCCTCGGTGACCGGTCACGGGCGTCCGGTCACGGACGTCCGGTCATGAGTGCTCCGTCACGCCGCCAGTGCGTGGCCCGGACGCAGCACCACCTTGGTGTAGCCCTCGATCCGCTTGTCGAACTTCTCGTACGCCTGAGGCGCCTGCTCCAGCGGAAGGGTGTGGGAGACCACGAAGCTGGGCTTGGCGCGGCCGGCGATGATCAGATCGCGCAGCTGGCGGTTGTACTGCTTGACGTTGCACTGACCGGTGCCCATCTGCTGGCCCTTCTCGAACATCTTGCCGATGGAGACCAGCAGTTGGCCGTGCTTGGCGTGCTCGTCGGGGCCGCCCGGGTCGGAGGGCACGTACAGGCCCGGCACACCGAGCATGCCGGTGGGCCGCACCGTGTTGACGAGCGTGTTCAGGACGACGGCGGGCTCCTCGTGGCTGGTGTCCTTGTGGGACGTGGCCTGGTAGCCGACGGCGTCCACACCCTTGTCGGTGCCTTCTCCGTTCGTCTGCTCCTTGATCTGCTCGGCCGGGTCGCCCTGGGTGAAGTCGATCGGGATGGCCCCGATCTCCTCCGCCTTGGCGAGCCGCTCGGGCACCCGGTCGACCGAGAACACCTTGGAGGCGCCGCGCAGCAGCGCCGAGTAGGCGGCCATCAGGCCCACCGGTCCCGCGCCGAAGACGGCGACGGACTCGCCCGGCTTCACCTGGGCGAGTTCACAGCCGTGGTAGCCGGTCGGGAAGATGTCGGCAAGCAGCACGAAGTCGTTCTCGAACTCGTCGCCCGGCGGCAGCTTCAGACAGTTGAAGTCGGCGTAGGGCACGCGCAGTCGCTCCGCCTGGCCTCCGGTGTACGGGCCCATGGCCACGTATCCGTAGGCTCCGCCCGCGAAGCCGGGGTTGACCGTCAGACAGAACCCGGTCTTCCCGGCGAGGCAGTTCTTGCAGAACCCGCAGGCCACATTGAACGGCATCACGACCCGGTCGCCCTCGGCCAGCGAGGTCACGCCGCTGCCGACCTCCTCGATGATGCCGAGGTTCTCGTGACCGAAGACGATCCCCGGCTTGGCGGCCGTACGGCCCTCGTACATGTGCAGGTCGGATCCGCAGATCGCGGTCGACGTGACCCGTACGATCACATCGTTCGGGTGCTGGATCTGTGGATCGTCGACCTCCTTCACCGCTACGTTGAAGGGCTTCTGATAGACGACGGCTTTCACCTGGGTCACCTCCGCGTCGGACGCTGGACGGCGGGAACGACGGGCCGTTCCCAGGGACGTACACGCAGGCGAGGTCGGTCGCCCCGTGCCGTGGGCCCGGGCGTTCTCGCTGCTCCGCCGCTACTTCCAGGGAAAGCCCGCCCGAGAGGGTCCGCAACCGCGGCGGCTCACACCTGCACAATCGGCTCCCGGGTGAACAGCGCGCCCAGCGCGGGGGCGTTGACCCGGCGGTCGGCGAGGCGCAGGGCCTCCCACACGCTCACCTGGTTCGCCGTGAGGACCGGCTTGCCCAGGTCCTTCTCCAGGGCCGGGATGTGGGCCGCGGTGTGCAGGGCGGTGTCGGGCAGCAGGACCGCCTCCGCCCGGGAGACGTCCGCCTCCCGGGCCAGGGCCAGGACCTCCGCCTCGCCCCAGCCGGCCACCTCGGCCGCCGTGACGGCCCCGGCGCTGCGGGCGGCGACCGTCTCGATCTCTCCGACGCGCAGGAAGTCCACGAGCAGGCCGGTGACGTCCTCGGGGTAGGTCGCGGCGAGAGCCACCCGGCGCACACCGATCTCGGCCGCCGCGTGCACAAAGCCGAAGGAGGTGGAGGAGGCCGGCATGCCCGCGGCCAGGGCCAGCTCGCGGACCTGTTCGTGCGCGCCCTGCCAGCCGCGTACGAAGCTGCCGCCGTCGCACGCCCACACCACCGTCTCCGCCCCGGCCAGGCGCAGCCGCTCCGTGCCCTGGACGAGCCGCTCGAGCAGACCGAGCTCGAGCAGCGTGCCCACCCGGCGGATGTCCTCGCCGGGGTCGGTGTGGACCAGGTCCACTCGGATGTCGCTGCCCAGGAGCTGCTCGATGCGCGGGTAGTCGTCCTCGGCGAAGTGGCCCGGGTAGAGGAGTCCGAGTGCGGTCATGTCCAGCCTCCCTGCTGCGCCGCGGTCGAAGGGAGCGGCCGGTTGGGCCCACGCCCACGGTCCGGGTACCCCGTCGGCGCGGCGCGGCCCCTCTTGTGCCCGGGCCTGCCGGGACCGGACCTCGCCCGTGTCCGCGGCGGTGCACTGGTGGACCCGATATGGGCGGCCGTACTGACGCTGGGGTGCACCTACGGCGCCTGCGGCTCGGAAGTCGTCCGGGGTGCGGTAGCCGCGGTGCCGCGGGCACAGCGCGAGGCCGGTGCCACCCTGGGCTTCATCCCGGCCCGGCGGCTGCGCATGATCGTGCCGCCGCAGGCCTGGCCGGAGATGGTTCCGCCGTTCAACAACCTGCTGACCGAGCTGCTCAAAGGCACTGCCCTGGTGTCCGTGCCCGGAGTGGGCGACCTCACCTTCGCGGCCCGGCTGGTGCGCAGCGCCACCGGCCGGAGCGCCCCCGTCTGCACGGTGGTCCTCGTCGTGCACTTCGTCCTCGCCGTGCCATCCGGCCAGTGGGAGGCGGCCACGGGTGCTGCTGCCGGACGAGGTGGCCTCGGCACTGGCCCCGGAGCTGGTCGCGGGCGTGCTCGATCTGCTGCGGGACATCGTCCGCAGCACCGGCATCACCCTGCTGTGCGTGACCCATGGGACGGGGTTCGCCCGGGACATCTCCGACCAGGTGCTGATGTCCGGCGCGGGCCGGATCACCGAGTCCGGTCCGCCGGAGAAGCTCTTCGGCGACCCGGACCACGAGCTCACCCAGGAGTGCCTGCGCTCGGTGCTCTGAGGGGCCGGTCACCGGGCCGACCACCGGGATCGGCCACCAGACCGGCCACCAGACCGGCCCCCAGGACCGGCCCCCAGGACCGGCCACCGGGACCGGCCACCGGGACCGGCCACCGGGACCGGCCACCGGGACCGGCCACCGGGACCGGCCACCGGGACCGGCCACCGGGACCGGCCACCGGGGCCGGCCGTCATGGTGGGGAGTATCACGTCGGGGTGGTCGGAAGCACCCCGGAAAAGCAGGTAATATTTTCCCTGTCGCCGGACGTGGAAGGCGGACGGCGGGAATCATGCGCCGCTAGCTCAGTTGGTTAGAGCAGCTGACTCTTAATCAGCGGGTCCGGGGTTCGAGTCCCTGGCGGCGTACCGGTGAAGGGCCTCTCGTGATCACGAGGGGCCCTTCGGCATGTGGCCGGATGTGGTGCCGGGCCGGCCGACGGGGCGGATCCCGCGCCGGCCGGCCCGGTGGCCCGGGGTGCTCAGAACGTGACGTCCGAGCAGGCGTAGAACGCGTTGTTCGTGTCGGCGATCGTCCAGACCGCGAGAATCACATGGCGGCCGCTCAGCCCGGTCGGCAGGGTGCCGCTGTGGCTGAGGGTGGACGGCGGGCGCTGACCGTTGTACGGGACCGTCAGGAACGGAGTCGTGTTGAAGTCGGCGCGGGTCAGGGCGCGGTTCTGGTTCCAGCCCTGCTTGGTCACGTAGTACTTGAAGTCGGTCGTGGCGTGCGCGGCCGTGAACTGCCACCGGAAGGTGTAGCTCTGTCCGCCGTTGACCTTGGTGGCCGGCCAGGCCGCGCCCGAGGGGGTTCTGGGGCTGTCGAGCTGGCTGAACCGGGCGTTGTTGCCGGAACAGATCCGTCCGTCGGCCGGGCCGGACGCCGGGAAGCCCTTGGGGCCCTCGACGCTCTGCGGCTCCCACTGGATGTCGCCGCAGTTGGGCACGGTGCCATTGGCGCAGAGCTTCTGCCGGCTGATGGGGAGATCGGTGTAGCCATGGCTGCTGGCGCCGCCGGTGGAGAGCACGAGAGCTCCGACGGTCGTCAGGCCGATCACGGCCGCGTGCAGCTTGGTCCTGGCGCGCATACTGCCGCTCCTGGAGGTGTGGGGGAAAGTGAGCTGTGCAGGTCTAGACCAAGTCTCAGCCTATGGGCGTTAGTTGAACATGTCCATACCAATCGCGAATCCGATTCCCGGCCCCACGCCCCTCGGGCTCCGAAGCCCCGGGGTGACCGGAGCACCCCCGGACGTCAGGTACAGTGGAGGAGTCGACAGGCGCCGCTAGCTCAGTTGGTTAGAGCAGCTGACTCTTAATCAGCGGGTCCGGGGTTCGAGTCCCTGGCGGCGTACGACGACGAGGGCGAGCCAGGCCCGCGGAAGCGCGGACCGGGCTCGCCCTCGCTGTTTCCTCCGGCTCCCGGCTCCCTCCGGCTTCCGCCTCGGTTTCCTCCGGCCTCCGTCTCAGCCTCTTCCCGCTTCTTTCACGCCATTTTTCCGGCTTTCGCCGCATCTTGCGATCATGCCGAGCACCGTAGAACCCTGTATGCCGAACTGCTGCCCATGGGCGGCAGTTCGCTGTTCTTGAGGCCATTGGGGGTGATGGGGGGCAGAGCGGCCGGTTGCCCGCTCCACGGGGAAGAGGGGCCTGGGCGTCGATACCGCCGGGAAAGCGGCCCTGCAAGGGGGCGGTCGTGCAACCGGCCGGCCGCGGTGCCGTGTCCCTGGGTCCACAGGGGGGGACGACGCGGTGCCCGCGGCCCGGCACGCATACGCCCGCGGAAGGCCGAGGGGGGTCTGAAGCGGGCGGGAGAACCGATACACCGCGCACCTGTGCGCATGGGGGGGATGACGCATGACGTCCGCGTCGAAGGGTGTCCGGCAGCATTCCGGCCCTTCGCAGACGACTCGACTCCGAAGGCCGGCGGACCATGACGGCGACACCGATGCCCTGAGCAGAATCAAGAGGACGCTGCCGAGATACGACTACGAGCACTACAGCCGGCTGGCCGGCCCCCTCACCCGGCCCGACCCGGACAAGCCGTACCGGGTGCGGTACCGCTCGCTGCTCTCCCAGGAGCCGCACCGTGTCCGGGTCGCCCTGATGCTGGCCGCCGCGCCGCTGCTGTCGCTGGTCCTGCTGGCCTGGCTGCTGCAGCCCGACCACTGGACCGAGCGCGATCACCCGGCCTACGACTTCCTGCCGGCCCTCGACGTGGTGATGCTGGTCTCGATCGGCCTGATCGAGTTGTTCCGCTGCCTGAACGTGCTGTCCAACGCGCACGCCACCCTGGTCGCCCGCGATCCCGTACCCGTGGTGCCCGAGGCCGGCACGAGGGTCGCCTTCCTGACCTCCTTCGTCCCCGGCAAGGAACCCCTGGAGATGGTGACCAGGACCCTGGAGGCCGCCGTCCGGCTGCGCCACCGGGGCCTGCTGCACGTCTGGCTGCTCGACGAGGGCGACGACCCCGAGGTGAAGGCGGTCTGCGCACGTCTGGGCGTCCACCACTTCAGCCGCAAGGGCGTCGAGCGCTGGAACCAGCCCAAGGGCCCGTACCGCGCCAGGACCAAGCACGGCAACTACAACGCCTGGCTCCAGGCGCACGGCGACGACTACGACTTCTTCGCCTCCGTCGACACCGACCATGTGCCGCTGCCCAACTATCTGGAGCGGATGCTGGGCTACTTCCGCGACCCGGACGTCGGCTTCGTCATCGGCCCGCAGGTCTACGGCAACTACGACACCTTCGTCACCAAGGCGGCCGAGTCGCAGCAGTTCCTCTTCCACGCCCTCATCCAGCGCGCCGGCAACCGCTACGGCGCCCCCATGTTCGTCGGCACCTCCAACGCCGTACGCGTCAAGGCGCTCCAGCAGATCGGCGGCCTGTACGACTCGATCACCGAGGACATGGCCACCGGCTTCGAGATGCACCGGGCCAGGAACCCGGCCACCGGCCGCCGATGGAAGTCGGTCTACACCCCCGACGTGCTCGCGGTGGGCGAGGGCCCGAGCGCCTGGACGGACTTCTTCACCCAGCAGCTGCGCTGGTCGCGGGGGACCTACGAGACGATCCTCAAGCAGTACTGGAAGGGCTGGTACTCGCTGCCGCCGGGCCGGCTCTTCAACTACACCATGATGATCATCTTCTACCCGATGTCCGCCCTCAACTGGATCCTGGCGGCGCTGAGCTGCGCCCTGTTCCTGGGCCTGGGCGCCTCGGGGGTGAACATCGACCCGACCGTCTGGCTGATGCTCTACGGCAACGCCTCCGCGCTCCAGATCGGCCTGTACGTCTGGAACCGCCGGCACAACGTCTCCCCGCACGAGCCGGAGGGCTCCGGCGGGGTGGCCGGCATGGTGATGTCGGCGCTGTCGGCACCGATCTACGCGCGCTCACTGATGGACGCCGTCCTGCGCCGCAAGAGCAGGTTCGTGGTGACCCCGAAGGGCGAGTCGGCGAGCCCCGACACCCTGTTCGGCACGTTCCGCGTCCACTGGTTCTTCATCGCGGTCTTCGGCGGCTCGCTCGCCGCCGGGTTCGTCCTCGGGCACTCCCACCCGGCGATGATCACCTGGGCCGCGCTCGCCCTGCTCATCACGGCCGCACCGATCTTCGCCTGGCGGTGGACGCTGCGGCAGGAGCGGAAGGCGAGCGCGCGCCCGGCCGCCGCACCGAAGCCGCAGGACGCCGCCCCGGCCCCCGCGTCACGGCGCCCCGCATGGGCCGCGGCGGGCGTCACCGCACACCGCGCGATGGACGGGACGGCCACCGCGACGGCCACCGCGACGACGGCTGAGACGACGGCCGGCACCACGCACGGCACAGCGACCGCGGCGACAGCCGGTACGACAACCAGCACGATGGCCGGCCCGACGGCCGGCCCGACGGACGACATGACGGACGACACGACGGACGACACGACGGGCGAGCACACCCTGCAGATCGCCCTCGGTGGACTGGGGGGACACAAGGAATGAGGGACCAGGCCGGCCTCCGCCGCGCCCGACGGCTCGGAGTCGGCGCGGTGGTGGCAGTCGCTCTGGCCGCGATGAACGGACCGTGGCTCTACCGCTTCGGCACGGAGCGCTACCACCACTACAAGATCAACAGACCCGAGTACAAGGCCGAGAACGGCCACTGGGAGATCGTCGAGTTCCCGGAGAAGTACCGGCAGAACACCATCCACGCCGTACTGCTGCACACCGGCAAGGTGCTGCTGGTCGCCGGCTCGGGCAACAACAAGAAGAACTTCGACGCCCGGCGGTTCGACACCCGCCTGTGGGACCCGGTCAAGGGCACCATCAAGAAGGTGCCCACGCCCGAGGACCTGTTCTGCACGGGGCACACCCAGCTCGCCGACGGCAAGATCCTGATCGCCGGCGGCACCAAGCGATACGAGAAGCTCAAGGGCGACGTCACCAAGGCCGGCGGCCTGATGATCGTCCACAACGAGAATCCGGACAAGCCGGTCACCCTGCCCGCGGGCACGAAGTTCACCGGCCGGGAGAACGGCAAGACGTTCGTCTCCAAGGACCCGGTGCTGGTGCCGCGCGCCAAGAAGAACTTCGACAAAACCGGCCGGTTCATCGGCAACACCCCGGGGCTGGGCCGTGTCTACGTCGAGGCGCAGAAGAGCGGTGCCGCGTACGAGACCGGCACCCAGGACAACTACCGGATCCAGGGCCTGACCGGCCTCGACGCCCGCAACACCTACGGCATCGCGGAGAAGCTCGCCCTGGACAAGAAGGACTTCCAGGGGATCCGGGACGCCTACGAGTTCGACCCGGTCGCCGAGAAGTACATCAAGGTCGACCCGATGCACGAGGCCCGCTGGTACCCGACGCTCGCCACCCTGAGCGACGGCAGGATCCTCAGCGTCTCCGGCCTCGACGACATCGGCCAGCTGGTCCCGGGCAAGAACGAGATCTACGACCCCAGGACCAAGAAGTGGTCGTACACGCCGAAGATCCGTCAGTTCCCCACCTACCCGGCGCTGTTCCTGCTGCAGAACGGCAAGCTGTTCTACTCGGGCTCCAACGCGGGCTACGGCCCCGCCGACAAGGGCCGCGACCCGGGCATCTGGGACGTGGACACCAATGAGTTCACCAAGCTGCCCGGTCTGAGCGACCCCGATCTGATGGAGACCTCCGGCACGGTCATGCTGCCGCCCGCGCAGGACGAGCGGTTCATGGTGATCGGCGGCGGCGGGGTCGGCGAGTCCAGGCGGTCCAGCAAGAAGACCCGGATCATCGACCTGAAGGCTGAGAACCCGCGCTTCAGGGACGGCCCGTCGCTGGAGAAGGGCACCCGCTACCCGCAGTCCTCGATCCTGCCCGACGACACCGTCCTGATCTCCGGCGGCTCGGAGGACTACCGGGGCCGCAGCGACTCCGACATCCTCCAGGCCCGGCTCTACGACCCGAGGACCGACACCTTCCAACGGGTCGCCGACCCCCTGGTGGGCCGCAACTACCACGCCGGCTCGATCCTCCTGCCGGACGGCCGGGTGATGTTCTTCGGCTCCGACTCGCTCTTCGGCGACAAGGCCAACACCAAACCCGGGAAGTTCGAGCAGCGCATCGAGATCTACTCGCCGCCGTACCTCTACCGGGACTCGCGGCCCTCCCTGTCGGGCGGCCCGAAGACCATCGCCCGGGGCGCCTCCGGCACCTTCACCTCGCAGCACGCCGGGGCGATCAGAAAGGTCCGGCTGATACGGCCGAGCGCCTCGACGCATGTCACGGACGTCGACCAGCGCTCGATCGCGCTGGACTTCACCGCCTCCGGTGACAGGATCACGGTGACGATGCCGAAGAACCGGAACCTGGTGCAGTCCGGGTGGTACATGCTCTTCGTGGTCGACGACCAGGGGACGCCGAGCAAGGCCCAGTGGGTGAAGGTGCCGTAGCCCGACAGCTTCAGGGGGCGTCCTCCTCCGCCCTGCGGCGGGGGGCGCCCCGTATCGCTGGGGAGGGCGCCCCGCATCGCTTCCGTCCCCGGCTACGTGCCGGCCTTGGCGAGCCCGAGCGCGTACTCGGGCCACCAGTCGCCCGCCTTGGGCCCGCCCTTGCAGGTGCCGTCGGACTCGCCGGGCCGCTTGATCCACAGATAGGCGTCGACCAGGGGGTCGGCGGTTCTGGTCGTGGGGGTCTCGCCGAGCGCCCGGCCGGGCGGGTTGCACCAGCGCTCGTCCGGATCGCCGCCGTGGTAGGGGCCGTTGCCGTTGCGGCTGGTGTCGATGACGAAGTGCTTGTTGCCGATCTTCTCGGACAGCCGCTTTCCGTAGGCGATGGAGTCCTGGGTGGAGTAGAAGTTGGAGACGTTCACCGCGAAGCCGTCGGCCCGGTCCACGCCCGCCCTCCGCAGCGGCTCGAAGATCTGGTCGGGGTCGCCCCAGCCGGCGTTGCCCGCGTCCAGGTAGACCTTGGTGTTCTTCAGGGACGTGAGCCGTTCGATCGCGCCCTTGAGCAGCTCGTAGCGCTCGTCCCGGAACTCCTCGGGGGTGCAGCCGTCCACCAGGTGCAGCACGGCGTCCGGCTCCAGGATCACCACGGCCGCGCGGTCCCCGATGCCCCGGGCGACGCCGTCCACCCACGCCCGGTAGGCGGCACCGTCGGCGGCGCCTCCCTGGGAGTACTGGCCGCAGTCGCGGTGCGGGATGTTGTAGAGGACGAGCAGCGCAATGCGGTCCGCCTTGTCGGCGGCCTCGGTGAGAGCGCGGACCTCCTGCTCGGGGTTCTCCGGCCCGATCCACTCGCCGGTCGGCTGCTCGGCGATCCTCCGGATCAGCTCGGCGTCGGCCTTCCTCCCGGCCTTGACGTACGCGGCGACCTGCCGGGCCGCCTGGCTGTCCGGGTTGACCCAGAACGGGGTGACGTCCTGGGACCGGCGGACGGTCCCGGCGCCGTCGTCCCGGTCGTCCCCTCCTCCCAGGGAACACCCGGCGGTCAGCAACGCCGCCCCCAGCACCGCCGCACACGCCCGGACTCCCGCCGCACGGGCACGCGAGAGAGCCCCCTTCTTGCCGTACATCTTCCCCCCTGGTGCGTCGAGCCACGCCACGCCCCATGCTGTCACAGTGTGGTGCGGCGCTCACGCACTGTGGCGAAGCCGGCCGATCGCCCGGTGCGACGAGGCCCGGGAGATGGTTCGGCGGGACCCGGGAGGTTGTTCAGCGGGCTCAGCGGCCGGTTCCGGTGGGCCGGCCGGCCGCGGCCATGTCCCCGGTGACCGGGGCGGCCGGCGGCTGCTGCACCTCGCTCGGGCCGCTGCTCCCCCACAGCCACGCCCCGAGCAGCAGCACGGCCCAGGCCAGGCCGGCCAGGAGACGGCCGGTGCCATGGGAGGAGGGAGAGGGGCGGGAAGAGGGGGAGGGGACACGGTCGGGGGCGGGGTCAGGGCCGGTCATGGTGATCACGTCCTCGGTCGGCGGCCGGCCTGCGGCTCCGGCGGGCGACGGCCGCTGCGGCGGCACCGGCGAGAAGCAGCCCGGTCACGGCGTGCTCGGTGCCGGGACCGGCGGGGGCGGCGGGGGCCTCCAGGGCGGCGGGAGCGGGACCGGACACCTCGGTGTGCCCTCTCGCGGTCTCGGCCGTGGGAACCAGGAGGGTCCCCACCAGAAGTCCCGCACACAGGGTGAGACGTACTGGACCCATCGTGACACCTCCGTTCACCAGGAGACGCCCGGCGGCCCGGCCCCGCACTCATTGCAGCCCCGCTACTGCTCCGAACGGGTGAACAGAGCGCCGAGGGACCGGGGATCCTCCGTCGGCCGGACGCGCTCCGGCCGGTCGGATGTGTCCGGTCGGATGTGTCCGGTCGGTGTGTCCGGTCAGATGTGACAGAAGTGTCAGATGTGCTCGACGAGATCCGCGATCGAGTCGACCACGCGGGAGGGCCGGAACGGATAGCTGTCGATGTCCTTCGCCTGAGTGACACCGGTCAGGACCAGGAACGTCCGCATCCCGGCCTCCAGGCCCGCGAGCACATCGGTGTCCATGCGGTCGCCGATCATGGCGGAGGTCTCCGAGTGGGCGCCGATCGCGTTCAGTCCGGCGCGCATCATCAGCGGGTTGGGCTTGCCGATGAAGTACGGCTTCTTGCGGGTCGCCGCGGTGATCAGGGCGGCGACCGAGCCGGTGGCGGGCAGGGCGCCCTCGGCGGAGGGACCCACGTTGTCCGGGTTGGTGGCGATGAACCGGGCACCGTCGTTGATCAGGCGCACGGCCTTCGTCATGGCCTCGAAGGAGTACGTCCGGGTCTCCCCGAGGATCACGAAGTCGGGGTCCTGGTCGGTCAGGACGTAGCCGATCTCGTGCAGAGCGGTGGTCAGACCGGCCTCGCCGATGACGTAGGCGCTGCCGCCGGGCCGCTGGTCGTCGAGGAACTGCGCCGTGGCCAGGGCGGAGGTCCAGATGTTCTTCTCCGGCACGTCCAGCCCCATGCGCACCAGCCGGGCGCGCAGATCGCGCGGGGTGTAGATGGAGTTGTTGGTGAGCACCAGGAACGGCCGGCCCGACTCCCGCAGCTTCTTCAGGAAGGCGTCGGCACCAGGGATCGGAACGCCCTCGTGGATGAGGACGCCGTCCATGTCGGTGAGCCACGACTCGATCGGCTTGCGGTCTGCCATGTGCGCGTCTCCTGCCGTGCGCGGGCGTGGGCGATCCTCAGCCTAACCAGTGTCCGGATCTTGCCGAAACGGTTCGGCGGACAGTGCCTGCGCTCGGCTTCCCGCTTGGAGAGCGACAGGTGCTCTCAGGAAAGAGCCCGTCCGCTCTCAGGAGAGCCAGTCGGCGTAGCGAGTGGGGGCGAGGTGAGCGTGCCGGTCGGTGAGGACATCGCCCTTGACGAGGGCGAACATGCCGGCGGTGGGGTCGGTGACGACGGTACGGCGGTCGCCCCTGCGGGACAGGGTCATACGGCCCAGCTCGTCCAGGGGGAAGACCTCGGGGCCGGCGACATTGCGCACACCGTTCAGCGGGGCGCCCGCGGCGACCTCCGCCACCGCCTCGGCCACGTCCTCGGCGGCGATCGGTTGGATCGGCGTGGCGGGCAGCCGGACGGTGTCGCCTTCGGTGGTCCAGGACAGAGCGGCGTCCATGAACTCCATGAACTGCGTCGCCCGGACGATCGAGTAGGGGATCGGCCCGGCCGCGAGGATGCGCTCCTGGAGCACCTTGGCCCGGTAGTAGTCCAGCTCCGGCACCTGGTCCGCGCCGACGATCGAGAGGATGACGAAGTGGCCCGCGCCGCCCCTGCGGGCCGCGGCCAGGAGGTTGTCCATGGAGGTCCGGAAGAAGGCCGCGGAGGCCTCGTCGAAGGTCGGGGAGTTCGTCAGGTTGACGACGACACCGGCCTCCGCCATCGCCTCGTCCAGTCCCTGGCCGCCGATGACGTCGACTCCGGTGGACTGCGCGTGCGGTACCGCCTCGTGCCCGGCGGCGTTCAGTTTCCTGACGACTTTCGATCCGATCAGCCCGGTACCGCCGATGACCGCGAACTTCATGGGATGCCCTCCCATCTGCCTTCATCGGCCCATGTCCGCACTATGGCACAAGGGCCACTGTGTGGGTGGGGCATGTACCGCGGCCGACGGCGGTCCTCCGGTTTCGGGCCTCTGACCTCGACCGCCCGCGGCACCGCTGCGGGCAGCCGGTGCGCACGCGGGCCCGTCGTCACCCGTCCCCTCGTCCGAACATCGGCGCGAGAAGCAGCTGGGCCGCTCCCTCCGCGACTCCCCGCTCCCCGCCCGGCGCGACCCGCACCGGCACCGCTCCGCCCGGCATGCCCTCCCGCCGGGCCCGTGCGGCGACCATCGCGCTCACCCCGTTCACGAACACCTCCGGAGCGGCGGCCACCGTCCGTCCCCCGAGCAGCACCAGCTCGATGTCCAGCAGTCCCACGAGGTTCGCGGCCCCGGCTCCCAGCACCCGTGCCGCCTCTCCCAGCTCCCCCCGTTCCACGGCCGTCAGGCACAGCACCTCGATGCACCCCCGGTCCCCGCACCCGCACACGGGTCCGTCCAGCTGGATCACCTGGTGCCCGAACTCCCCGGCCCCGGTCCGCGCCCCCCGGTGCACATGGCCCCCGATCACGAGCCCGGCTCCCAGGCCGGTGCCCAGATGCAGATACGCGAACGACCCGCCCTCCCCCGCGACCGACAGCCCCAGGGCTGCGGCGTTCGTGTCCTTGTCGACCACCACGGGCAGGCCGAGCCGCCGTGCGAGCGCGTCCCGCAGCGGAAATCCGTCCCACTCGGGGAATCCGGTCACCCGGTGCAGCACTCCGCGCCCGTGGTCGAGCGGTCCGGGCAGCGCGATCCCGACGCCGATGAGGGACTCGAGGAAACCGTGGCCGAACGCCCCGGACACCTCCTCCACCAGCCCCTCCACCTCCAGCGCCACCGCCTCGACGACGTCCTGCGCGCCCGCTCCCAGGTCCAGCGGGCGGCTCCGTTCCCCGACCACGGTGCCGTTCAGGTCGACGACGACCGTCCGTACCTCGTCCCGGTCGATGCGCACCCCCACCGCGTGCCCCGCCTCCGGCACCAGGCGCAGCACCGTGCGCGGCTTTCCCCCGGTGGACGCCCGCCGCCCCGCCTCCGCGGCGAGCCCCTGCTCCCGCACCCGCGCGGTGATCTTGCTGACCGCCTGCGGGGTGAGCCCGGTCCGCTCGGCGAGCTCCAGCCGGCTGATCCCCTCCGTGCCCGCCTCGCGCAGCAGATCGAGCACCAGCGCGGTGTTGTGGCTGCGCAGGGCGAGCAGATTCGCCCCGGCGGTTCCACGGCCCGTGCCTCTCGGGACCGTCACTGTGCCCGTCTTGCTGGTCCTCGTGCTCACGTCCCCATTCTGACCCCACGCTTGCACTTCAGCAACAGCGTTGCGAAAGTAGGGGCCATGACTGGTACCTCCCTCCGCGTGGGCCTGGTCGGCTACGGTCTCGCCGGCTCCGTCTTCCACGCCCCGCTGATCGCCACGACCGAGGGTCTGACCCTCGACACGGTCGTCACCTCGAACCCGCAGCGCCAGGAACAGGCCCGGGCGCAGTTCCCGGACGCCCGGATCGTCGCCACCGCCGACGAGCTGTTCGCCCGCGCCGACGAGCTGGACCTGATCGTCGTCGCCTCCCCGAACAAGACCCACGTCCCGCTCGCCACGACCGCCCTGAAGGCGGGTCTGCCGGTGGTCGTGGACAAGCCGGTCTCCGGTACGGCGGCCGAGGCGCGGGACCTCGCGGCCCTGGCCGAGGAGCGCGGCCTGCTGCTGTCCGTCTTCCAGAACCGCCGCTGGGACAACGACTTCCTCACCCTCCGCAAGCTGATCGCCGAGGGCGAGCTGGGCGATGTGTGGCGGTTCGAGTCCCGCTTCGAGCGCTGGCGGCCGAAGCCGAAGGGCGGCTGGCGGGAGTCGGGCGACCCCGCGGAGCTCGGGGGCCTTCTGTACGACCTCGGCAGTCATGTGGTCGACCAGGCCCTGGTCCTGTTCGGTCCGGTCACCCGGGTGTACGCCGAGACGGTGGTCCGCCGTGAGGGCGCAAAGACCGACGACGACACGTTCATCGCGCTCACGCACGCGAACGGCGTCCGCTCCCACCTGTACGTCTCCGCGACGGCCGCCCAGCTCGGCCCGCGCTTCAGGGTGCTGGGCTCACAGGCGGGCTATGTGAAGTACGGCCTGGACCCGCAGGAGGACGCGCTGCGGGAGGGGAAGCTCCCGGGGCCCGAGGGCTGGGGCACGGAGGACGAGGCACTGTGGGGCCGCATCGGCTCCGGCGAGTCCCCGGTGACCGGCGGCGGCCGTCCCGTGCCGACCCTGCCCGGCGACTACCCGGCGTACTACGCGGCCGTGGCCGCCGCCCTGCGCGAGGGCGCCCCGAACCCGGTGACCGCCCTGGAGGCGGCTGCCGCGCTCGACGTCCTGGAGGCGGCCCGCCGCTCGGCCCGCGACGGTGTGGTGGTGACGCTGTGACGACCGACGGCACCACGACGGCCGACGCCCCCCGGCCGGCCCCGGGCATCGAGGAGCTGGAGGCCCAGGAACGCCGCCTGGTCCTCCCCCGCTTCACCCACGACGACGCCTGGGAGCTGGGCTGTCTGCTGGTGGAGATGGCCCGCGAGCGCCAGGCCCCGGTCGCCGTCGACATCCATCGCGCCGGCCAGCAGCTCTTCCACGCGGCCCTCCCCGGCTCCACCCCCGACAACGACGCCTGGATCGCCCGCAAACGCCGGGTGGTGGAGCGCTACGGCTCCTCCTCCTATCTGGTGGGCGCCCGTTTCCGCGCCAAGGGCACGACCTTCGAGGAGTCCTCCCGCCTGGACCCGGACCGCTACGCGGCCCACGGCGGCTCGTTCCCGCTCCATGTCGAGGGCGCGGGCGTGATCGGCGCGGTGACGGTGTCCGGCCTGCCGCAGCTGGAGGACCACCGGATGGTGGTCGAGGCGCTGGAGCGGTTCCTGGCACGACGGCGTTAGTGCTCCCGAGGGAAGCCGGAGACCGGTTCCCGGACGCCCTCCGGTGGGAAGGTGCCGTACGCGTGGTGATCAAGGACCATGTGACGATCAAGGACAGCACCCACCCCCGTCCGGAGGGATCGAACCGATGAGCGACACCACGGGCCGTCTGCGGGAGACCATCGGCCGGTACGGCATCTGGAGCATCGGACTCCGCTCGGAGGACGCGGCCCGGCGCGGCGAACTCGCCGAGGCCGCGTCCGAGTTAGAGGAGCTCGGCTACGGAGCCGTCTGGCTGGGCGGCAACAGCACCGCCCGCAACGCCGCCCCGCTGATCGAGGCGACCGGGCGGATCGTCGTCGCCACCAGCATCCAGAACATCTGGCAGCAGGATCCCGCCGCCACCGCGGCGGAGTTCACCGAGCTGGAAGCCGCCCACCCCGGCCGCTTCGTGCTGGGCCTGGGCGTGAGCCACGGTCCGCGCGTGCAGCAGTACCACAAGCCGTACGCGTCGATGGTCGGCTACCTGGACCGGCTCGACGAGCTCGACCGGTCGGGCGGGGGCGGCGTGCCCGCCGGGCGCCGGGTGCTCGCCGCCCTCGGCCCGAGGATGCTGGAGCTGTCCCGGGACCGGGCGGCCGGTGCGATCCCGTACCTGGTCACGCCGGACCACACCGCGCGGGCCCGCACCCTCCTGGGCGAGGCCACCCTGCTGGCCCCGGAGTTCAAGGTCGTCCTGGAGACCGATCCGGCCCGCGCCCGCACGGTGGCCCGCTCCTCCCTCGCCCCCTACCTCGAGCTGCCGAACTACACCACCAACTTCCTGCGTCTCGGCTTCACCGAGTCCGACCTCGCCGGCGGCGGCAGCGACCGTCTGATCGACGCGCTGTTCGCCTGGGGCGAGGAGTCCCGCATCCGCGACCGCATCGAGGAGTTCCATGCGGCGGGCGCGGACCATGTGGCCCTCCAGGTGATCACCGACGGCCCCCGTGACGCCCTGCCGCGGCAGGAGTGGCGCAGGCTGGCGTCCCTGCTGGAGGTGACCTCGAAGTGACCTCCGGAGACTGATCCCGCCTGGTGGTGCCGCTCCTGGCCCCCGCCCGGTGGCCCCGCTCCTGCCGGCGGCCGGCAGGAGCGGTCCGGGCCGGCCGGCTCACCGGTGGAGCACGGCCCGTTCGGCCACACTCCATGCCGTACTGGTCACCACGTACAAAGCGGCGGCCAGCGGCACCACGGCCACGGTGACCAGGGTGAAGAAGGACAGGAACGGTGCGACCCTGCCGACGGCCCCCGCAGCGGCCAGGCTCCGCCTCGACTGAAGGAAACCGAAGGCGGCCACCAGGCCCACGACCGCGAACAGCCCCAGATACACCGTCCCCGCGGCCCCGAACACCCCGCCCTGCGCGAGGGCGTCGGTCCACCGCCCGTCGAGCGGCGCGGCCAGCAGCCGGTGGCTGAGCAGCCCGCCCCCGCCGTCCGCCGGCGTGCTCGAGAACAGGTGGTAGAGCAGGAAGAAGGCGGGCAGTTGCAGCAGGCTGGGCAGGCAGCCCGACAGCGGCGACACCTTCTCCCGGGCGTGCAGTTCCAGCACGGCCTTCTGCAGTCTCTCGGGGTCCCTCCGGTACTTCCTCCGCAGTGCGTCGACCTGCGGCTGGAGCGCGGCCCGCGCCTTCTGCCCGCGCGCGGCGGCCAGGGAGAGGGGAAGGAGGAGCAGGCGTACAAGCGCGGTGAACAGCACGATCGCGGCGGCGGCCGCGGAAGCGTGGAACAGCGGCTGGAGCAGCTCGGCGAGCAGCTCCACCAGACGGGCGAAAACGGACATGGGTGAGCCCTCCGGGGGGTCTTGTCGTGCCGGACGTACGGCGTGGCGTACAGGGATGGCGGCATGACGACCCGCGCAGGGTCACACGACGTGGTGGGGATGGAGTGGTGTGCCCTACGCGGCGATCGCCGGAAGGGCACGTCCGGGCGCTCTGGGCCGGCGCCGTCCCGCGGCGTCGGGGTCCCGTTGCGGCAGGAAGGCCGTACGAAGGGCCCGGTCACGTATGGCCGTACGCACCCGAGTGGGCGTCACGACCGGTACGGAGCGCGCGGCCAGCGCCGCACAGGCCACCAGCGCGGCTCCGGCGGCGGCGGTCGTGGCGAGAGCGACGGCGACGGTCGCGAAGAGACCACCGGTGTCGAGCAGAACGGCCGGCAGCAGCAGAAGCAGCAGCGGGGCGAGGAGATGCGGACCAACCCGGCGGCGGGTCATGCCGGCTCCCCTCCCTCACTGCTCTGCGCACGGCTGTGGACTTCCGGTTATATCAGGGCCGTTCGATCGGCTCACCCCCTTGGGGGCCGACGGGAGGAGAACCGCCCGGCCCTGGGGAAACCGAGGCGAGAAGCCATCCCGTGGGCCGTCGTCGGGCAGTACGGTGTCCCCCATGCGCCCCGACACCCCCGCCGAGAACGTCGACCACGCCGCCGAGGCAGCCCGCCTCCGCCGGATCGCCGACCTGTATCCCGAGGACGCCGAGGCCCTCCTCCTCCGCGCCGCGGCCCATCTGGAACTGTCCGGCGACCGCCCCGCCGCGGCCGCCCTCTACGACCGTCTGCTGTCCTCCCCCGGCTCCCTGGAGAACCCCTGCCTGGTCCGGGCCCTGAAGGCCTCCAACCTCTGGGAGTACGGGCACGAGGCGGAGGCGAGAGCGATCATCGAGGGCATCCGTTCCGCGGCGCCCCGGGACCCGGCTCCCTGGGTGATCGTGGCGGAGTCCCTGGAGTCCCACGACGAGCTGGAGGCGGCCCACGAGACATTCACGGAGGGAGTGGAGCTGCTGCTGAAGGACAGCACGGACGCCACGGACCCCCCGTACGACACCCACCCCCTCCTCTTCGGCCGTCACCGCGTACGCCGCATGCTGGGCGCCGGCCACGACGCCTGGGACCTGCTGGCCGACACCCTCCACACCTCCCCGGTCTCCCTGGACGAACTGCACGACCCGAAACGGGTCTGGTCCCTGGGCTCGGAGAACCCGGACGAACTGGCAGCGGAGATCACCCGCCTCCGCGCCGAACTGGGCGCCTACCGCGCCGCCCTCTCCCGCCCCTTCCCCGTGGCGGTCCTCCACTGGCCGAAGGCGGAACTGACCGAACTCCTCGCGTCCTATCCCGAGCTGACCGCGGAGTACCCCTCCCACGAGATCCATCTGGCGACGACAGAGGCCTCCCTGCGCGAGCTGGCCTCCTCCGGCACCTCGAACCTGGGCATCGTCACCGGCACGGTCCCCTCCTACGAGGCCTTCGCCGCCTCGGAGGGCGCGAGCCCGTCCGACGCGACGCTGCTGCCGCAGTACGCGACGACGCTGGCGGCCCGCGGACGGGCGGTGGCCTGGCCGCCGCAGCGGGGAGCGGAGTGCTGGTGCGGCTCCGGCCGGACGTACGGGGAGTGCCACGGAACGGCCGACCCCTCCGGAACCCTCTGACGGGCGCCTCCCGTTCACCTGCGGCTCACTCGCGAGTCCCCTGCGACGACAACCGCCGTCCGCCCGCGCAACGCGAATGCGGCCGGACGAACCGGGAGGGCATGCTGCTGCGATGGATCAGGTGCAGAAGGTGGCGGAGCTGGTCGACGAGGTGCTGGGGGCCACCGCGATCGGAACGTACCTCCACGGGTCCTTCGTCCTCGGCGGCCTCAAACCGGCCAGCGACGTGGACGTCCTGGTCGTCTCCCGGCGGCGTATGAACGGCCGGGAGCGACGGGCGCTCCTCGACGGGCTGCTGAGCATCTCCGGCTCCGGTTCCACGGAGGCGGCCCGCCCGGTCGAGCTCACGGTCGTCGTCCAGTCCGACGTCCGCCCGTGGCGGTTCCCCCCGACCGGTGACTTCCTCTACGGCGAGTGGCTGCGCGACCGGTTCGAGGCGGGCGGGCTCCCGCAGCCGGAGCCGATGCCGGACCTGGCGCTTCTGATCACGACGGTGCTGGCCGGCGACCGCCCCGTCAGCGGCCCGCCTCCGGCCGAGGTGCTGGACCGCGTCCCGCCCGCCGACCTGGCCCGGTCGAGTGCGGCCGGCATCCCCGGCCTGCTCGAGGACCTGGACGGCGACACCCGCAATGTCGTCCTGACCCTGGCACGCGTCTGGACCACGCTCGCCACCGGCGAGATCCGGCCGAAGGACGCCGCCGCCGACTGGGCACTCCCCCGGCTTCCCCCGCAACGGCGCCCCGTCCTGGAACACGCCAGAACGCTGTACCTCACCTGCCGTTACTCCGAGGAGCACTGGAGCCGGGAACTGAAGGCGCAGGTGCGCCCCTACGTGGAGGCGGTGCTCACCGAGATCGACCGGCTCGCCCACCCCTGACACCGAGGAACACAGGGACACAGGAACACAGGGACACAAGAACAAAGAGACCAGCGGGACGGAGCCTGCGAGGCCCCGTCCCGTGGGTTGGTCGCCGCCGTCCCCGTGGGGCCGGTCGCCGCCGTCATGCACAACCGGGCCAATCGGGCGGCGTCACCGGGCATCCCGGATCCGTGCTCACGCCCCGAGCGTCTTCTTCAGCGCGGCCAGTCCATCGGTGTAAATACCGTGGAACAGGGCGATCACTTCCTCTTCGCTCGCCCCTGCCGGGGTGAAGCTGCCGGTCCACTCCACACGGCTGTGTCCGTCGGACACCTCGTGCACGGTGAGGGTGGAACGGTAGCCGGTGACGGGGAACGGCGCCTTGAGGATGGAGTAGCTGTAGGAGCGCGCCTGGTTGTCGAAGGCTTCGAGGCGTTCGACGATGACCTCGCCCTCCTCGTTCGTGAGGCTGCGGACACGGCCGCCCTCGCTGAGGGTGCTCTGGGGAATGTAGGGCAGCCAGTCGGGCAGGGAGTCGAAGCCGCCGATGAGGTCCCAGACGCGCTCGGCGGGCACGGGGATGTCGAGGGTCGCGGTCGTGGTCGCCATGGTTGTCGTCTCCTGAAGGAAATGAAGGAAAGGGGGGATGAGGTACCCGAAGAGGTAGGGCGAGGTACCCGAGGAGGAAGGGCAGGGGCAGGAGTCAGACGCCGGGTACGGGAGCGTCCTGAGCAATCAGCCCCTCCGTCCGCAGAGCCGCCCAGAAGGCCGCCGGGATCTTCTCCTCGAGTGCGGCGACGTCCTCCGCGATGCGGCTCGGCCGGGAGGCACCGGGAATGACCGCGGCGACCGCGGGGTGCGCCAGGGAGAACTGCAGCGCTGCCGCCTTGACGCCGACGCCGTGCTGCCGTGCGAGCGCCTTGACGCGCTCCACCTTGGTCACGACCTCCGCGGGGGCCTTCTGGTACTCGAAGTGCTGTCCCCCGGCCAGCACACCGGAGCTGTACGGTCCGCCGACGACGATGTCGACGTTCTGCTCCCGCGCGGCCGGCAGCAGCCGCTGCAGCGCGCGCTCGTGGTCGAGCAGGGTGTAGCGGCCGGCGA
Organism: Streptomyces thermoalcalitolerans; assembly: GCF_039525155.1. Classification (NCBI taxonomy): domain Bacteria; kingdom Bacillati; phylum Actinomycetota; class Actinomycetes; order Kitasatosporales; family Streptomycetaceae; genus Streptomyces; species Streptomyces thermoalcalitolerans. Next base: position 96,980 of record NZ_BAAAHG010000006.1, read on the forward strand.
GGAGGAACGCGTCCGGCTTCGGCTCGTCGAGGTCCAGCGTCACCTCCAGGGGCTCGACCCGGTTGACCCCAAGACCCCAGGCCTTGATGACGCCTTCGTCACGGAGCCGCTGCAGCACCCGGAACGCACCGGTGCGGGCGCTTTCGTACGCGGCAAGCCACTCGTCGCCGTAGAAGTCCTGCGCGACGTCGTGCACCCACACGATGTCGAGACGGTCCGTCCCCAGCCGCTTGAGGCTGTCCTCGATGGAGCGCAGCGTGGCGTCGGCCGAGTAGTCGTTGACGATCTTGTTGGGGCGTCCGTGCGCGAAGAGCCCGCCCTTCTCGCCCAGGTCGCGGGCGGAGGGATCCTCGATCTCGTCGAGGATGACCCGGCCGACCTTCGTGCTCAGGACGAACTCGTCGCGGGGGCGGTCGGCCAGTACCTTGCCCAGCCGGATCTCGGACAGGCCCGCACCGTAGAAGGGCGCGGTGTCGAAGTAGCGGATGCCCTTGTCCCAGGCGGCCTCCACGGTGGCCGCGGCCTCCTCCTCGGGGATGGCCCGGAACATGTTGCCCAGCGGTGCGGTACCGAAGCCCAGACGGCCGGGCAGGAAGGACGTAATGGACATGGGGTGCAGCTCCTTGCTGTACGGATGACGACGGACATGACCTGCGACCTCTTTGGGTCGTGCGCGACTTACATGGCTTATGCGCCTTACGCGCACTCCGTCGCCCTGACGCCTTCGACGCTAGGAGCTACAGTTGAGACTGTCCAAGACTTACTTGGACATACTTGAGTCATCAAAGGTCTTACCATGCTTGACCTGCGGCAACTCCACTACTTCGTCACCGTCGCCGAGACCGAGCACGTCGGCCGGGCCGCCGAACGGCTGCACATCTCCCAGTCGCCGCTCAGCCGGCAGATCGCGCAGCTCGAACAGAAGCTGGGCCTCACCCTGTTCGAACGCAGTCAGCAGAGAATCCGGCTCACCCGGGACGGCTAGGTCTTCCTGGCCGAGGCCCGCGCGCTGCTGCGGCACGCGGACCGTCTGGAGAACCTGGGCCGCCGACTGGGCCGCGGAGAGGAAGGCGGTCTGTGCATCGGCTATGTCGCGGACGCCATGCACACCGGCATCCTGCCCAGCGCGCTGCGCACCCTGCACGGCGAACGCCCCGGCGTCCACATCGCCCTGTACAACCTTCCGCCCGCCGAGCAGTTCGAGGGCCTGCGGCAGCGCAGCCTCGACATCGCGCTCGTCCACGAGCCCCCGGGCGCGGACGACCCCGATCTGCTGGCCGCACCCCTGCTCGAGGACCCGCTGCTCCTCGCCCTGCCCGCGGGACATCCACTCGCCGACCAGGAGAAGGTGACCCCCGGCGATCTCGACGGCCGGCCCTGGATCGCCATCGAGAACACCCAGGACCCCGCCTGGCGGGACACGTTCATCGCCACCTGCACGGCCGCCGGCTTCACGCCCGACATCCGCCTGGAGGCCGCCGAGCCCCTGACCGCGCTCGGCCTGGTCGCCTCCGGACTCGGCTTCGCCCTTGTGCAAAAGAGCATGGCCCACGCCACCACCGAGGAGGTCGCGGTGCGCGAACTCCCCTGGCACGAGACCCGCGTCCAACTGTGGGCCGCATGGCACCGGGTCGACCTGCGTCCCCTGGTGGCGGAGTTCCGCACCACCATCCTGCGCGCGGGCGAGGCCGCCTGACGGGCCGTCGTATTCGATGGGATCGACAACCTGCTGGGGCGAGAATCACTGAGACACGCAGAAACCGCACCTCTTTCCCGACCGACCTGACGACCGCCGCCGGAAGGAGAGGAACCGGAAGACGAGGAACATGACCGCCCGGACCGGCCGTTCACTCCGGACCGCATGATCATGTCCTCTTCAACACCCTTTAGGGTGCTGCTTGTCGGCAACCAGTCAGAGCACGGGGTCGGGAATCAGGGGGCAGAGACCGGTGAACAACGCGGATGCGACGGAGGTGTTCAAGCCGCTGCAGGCGGACGATCCGCCTGTGGTGGGCGGTTACCGTCTCGCCGCCCGGCTCGGCGCGGGGGGCATGGGCCGGGTCTACTTGTCGCACACGCAGGGCGGCCGACCGGTGGCGATCAAGGTGGTACGGCCGGAGCTGGCCGACGACCCGGACTTCCGGCGGCGGTTCCGCCGGGAGGTCACTGCAGCCCGGCGGGTCCGGGGCGCCTACACCGCCGAGCTGATCGACGCCGATGTGGACGGCGTACCGCCCTGGCTGGCCACGGTGTACGTGCCCGGGCCCTCCCTGGCCGAGGTCGTCGCCCGGCGCGGACCGCTGCCGGTTCCGGCGGTGCTGTGGCTGATGGCGGGGGTGGCCGAGGCGCTGCAGGCCATTCACGACGCGGGAGTCGTGCACCGGGATCTGAAGCCGTCGAACGTCCTGCTGGCCGCCGACGGTCCGCGTGTGATCGACTTCGGCATCGCGCTGGCCTCCGACGTCACCTCGCACACGGCCACGGGCGCCACCATCGGCACGCCCTCGTTCATGGCTCCCGAGCAGGCGTCCGGGGGCGAGATCACCGCGGCGACCGACATCTTCGCGCTCGGTCAGACAGCGGCGTTCGCGGCGCTGGGCGAGCCGCTGTACGGGGACGGCCCCGCGGTCAGTGTGCTGTACCGGATCGTGAACTCCGAACCCGACCTGTCCCTTCTGCCGGAACAGCTCCGTCCGTTGCTCACCCGGTGCCTGGCCGCCGACCCGGAGGAGCGCGCCACCCCGGCGGAAGTCGTCAGGTGGTGCCGGCAGCGCCTGGGCGGGGAGGCCGACGCAGGCGGAGGACCGGCCGTCTGGCGGGAGATCGCAGGACCGGAGGTGAAGGTTCCGCCCCCGGTGCCCGATCCCACCCCGGCATACACCCTGCCGATGGCCACATGGCCGCAGCCGGCGGGGCACCAGCCCGCGCCGCTGCAACCGGGGTGGCCACAGCCGCCGCAGCCGCAACCGATGGGGCCGGAGGAACGACGGGCCCGCAGACGACGCATCGCGCTGATCACGGCCGCCGCCGTGGCAGCGGGCGGGCTGCTGCTGACGGGCCTGACGTGGACGGTCCTGGAAACAGCGGACCGGCTCCGCCACCGAAGCGCGGCCTCGCCCTCGACGTCCGGCCCGGAAGCGTCCGCACGGTCGTCGGCGTCCTCATCGCCGACCGCAGGGACCGATGACGAGGCACTGGGAACGTCGCGCCCCTCCTCCACCGCGCCCAAGCCGCCACCGGCTGAGCCGTACCCCGCCCAGTTCCTGGACAGGGAGAACTCCCTGGACATCAAGGAGGGAGCCACACGCAAGGACCGCAAGGGGGACATCCGTTTCGGCTGCAAGCTGACCGGCTGCGAGCTGGAGAGCGACACCAGCGTGATGGCCCTGCTGTTCGACAAGCCAGGAGCCACCCTCGATTCGTGCCGCTCCGCCCTCACCCACACCGATGACCACCGCATCGAGCTGGCCGCAGCGGCAAGCGGCAGCGAGATCTGTGTCAAGCACCCCTCGGGGGACATCGCGCTGCTCGTCATCGAGACAAAGTCGACCGCGCTGCCGGAGGCCGGCTTCGTCATGGCGGACCTGACGGTCTGGCGGGCTCCCTGACCAGAGGTGCCGCCGAGAGCGGGAACGGCTGGAAACCCCCGTACAGCTCGGTGGCAGACGCACCCCGCACCGCGCTCTACATCCCTCCGGCGAACGGATTGCCGTGCCCGGGAAGCCGCCCGTCCGGCGGCACATACCGCATCCGTCCCGTCCGGTCGGTCACCAGCGTGTATCCGACGGCCTGCAGAAGGGAGGAGTACTTGGCCTTGCAGTGCCGGTTGAGGGCAAGTCCGGCGGGCAGCAGCAGGGTCGTCACCACGTCCCAGACGACGCCGGCGAGAACAAGGGCAGTGGTGCCCGAGCTGATCTCGAAGCCGTCGGACAGGCCCAGGCGCCGGACCTCGCAGGGGCGACGGGGCAGGTGAATCGAAGCCGGGAGCGCTGTGGCTCGTGTCCGACGCCGGGTCGCTCCGACAGGACTGCGGGTCGCTCCGACAGGACTGCAAGGACTTGGTCCTTGTCACGCAGCGCGCCGGCAGAATGGCAGCGTGTCCGAAGCCGTCCCGTCCTCCGCCGCCGTCTCCGCCCGCATGAGCCGACAGGGCTCCCGCGACACCGCTCCGGAGATCGCGGTTCGGCGGCTCCTGCACGCCGCAGGCCTGCGGTACCGCGTGAACGTGCCGGTGCCGGGGATGTCCCGCCGCACCATCGACATCGCTTTCGGCAAGTACAGGGTCGCGATCTTCATGGACGGCTGCTTCTGGCACGGCTGCCCCGAGCACGCCACGCACCCCAAGGCGAACTCGGAATGGTGGCGAAGGAAGCTCGACCGCAACATGCGCCGGGACATCGAGACCACCGGGCATCTCACGGAAGCGGGTTGGACCGTGCTGCGCTTCTGGGAGCACGAGGACCCGCTGAAGGTCGCCCTGCGCGTGCAGGAGGTCGTCGCGAGCAAGCAGGCCGAGCACGCTGCTCGACGGAGGAAGAGCACGGCTCCATGAGGACACTCAGGTTCGTCGACGTGTGCGCGGGCGCGGGCGGCCTGGCACTGGGTCTGGAACAGGCGGGTTTCGAACCGACCCTGCTCCTGGACAACAAGGCGGTGGCATGTGAGACGCTCCGCCTGAACCGTCCCGGGTGGAACGTCCTGAACACCGATCTGCGGGACTTCGATCCGATCGAGCACCCGGAGAGCTACGACGTCGACCTGCTGTCGGCGGGCCTGCCCCGGGTCCGGTCCTCCGCGACGCACAAGCGGACGGACAGCGACAAGGAATGCGAGCTGATTCGGGCAACGGTGTATCTGGTCCACGCCGTACAGCCGCGCGCCCTGCTGATCGAGAACGTTCCCGAGCTGGTCGACCACCCGGACTTCGAGGACGTGAGAGGCTTCGTCCGCAGCGAGTTGGAGCATCTCGGGTACCGTTTCTGCTGGTTCGTGCTCAACGCGGCCGACTTCGGCGTCCCCCAGGAGCGCAGGCAGGGTGTTCTGGTGGCACTGAAGAGCCGCTGTTTCGACGCCTTCCGCCCTCCGTCGCCCACCGTCCACGAACATGTGACCGTGGGGCAGGCCCTGCGGGACTCGATGGCGTCACGCGGCTGGCCCCAGGCGGATGCGTGGGCAGAACAGGCGGCCGTCGTCGCGCCGACTCTGGTCGGCGGCTCGGAGAACCGGGGCGGAGCGGATCTGGGGCCGACGGGAACGAAGAAGGCCTGGGCTCGGATCGGGGTCAACGCAGGGTCGCTCGGTGACGACGTCCCCGGCCCCGACTTCGTGTGGGATCCGTCGCTGGGCCCGGCGGGCATGGTCAAGATCACCAACAGCCAGGCGGCCCTGCTCCAATCTTTTCCCGAGGACTGGCGATTCGCCGGCGGCAAGACCGCCCGTTATCGCCAGATCGGCCATGCATCGCCGCCCCCGGTCGGCAAGGCCCTGGGCCTCTCCGTCCGCAAGGCACTCGGAGAGTGAGCACAAGTCCCCGGCCGGCTACACTTCGACCCCATGACCAGCCCGGCAACACCCGACTCCGCATTCACGAACAGCTCTCGTGACACGGAGAAAATACATGTCCTGGACCTTTTCGCCGGGCCGGGTGGGCTCGATGTGGCCGCACACTTCCTCGGATGGGAGAGCATCGGCATCGAGTGGGACGCCAACGCGTGCGAGACTCGCTACTCGGCCGGCCTTCCGACGATCCACGCCGATGTGCGCACCATGCGCACCGAACGCTTCGACGAACTCCCGGACGACATCAACGTCCTGGTCGGCGGCCCGCCGTGCCAGACGTTCTCGGTGGCGGGCAACGGAGCCGGGCGCCGTGCTTTGACCGAGGTGGAGAGCTTCATCAAACGACTGGTGGCCCGCGAGGAGAGCTCCGAGGAGATCGACAGAGAGCTGGCCGCCCTGGGAGACCCGCGCACCGCCCTGGTGCTGGAACCGCTCAGGTGGGTCATGGCGGCGATCGAGAACGGCAAGCCCTACGAGGCGATCGTCCTCGAACAGGTCCCTGCGGTTCTTCCCGTCTGGAATGCCTACAAGGAAGTACTGGAGAGCGGCGTTCTTCCCGGGAGGATCAAGTACCGGGCCGAGTGCAAGGTGCTTCACACGGAGGAGTACGGAGTCCCCCAGACCCGCCGCCGTGCGGTGCTCATTGCACGCCTCGCGGAATTCGGTCAGGTGTCGCTGCCTCAGAAGACCCACAAGGCGTTCACCCGACAGAAGGGCGAAATCGCACCCGCCGGCCTGATCACTTTCGACGAGGCCCTCCGCGAAGAAGCCGGGCACGTCGAGAAACCCCATTCGGGCAGAAAAGAGCGTGAACCCTGGGTGTCCATGGGTGAGGCACTGCGAGGGACCAGCAGGGAACTGGGACGCCCCGAGCCCTACGTGGTCGTCTCGAACTACGGTTCCGGTGGAGACCCGAAGAACCGGGGTCGCCGCACTTCGGATCAACCGGCCTTCACCGTCACCGGAAAGATTTCACGGAACGTCGTGGAAACCCCCGATGGCCGTCCTCTTCCCCGGTTCACCATCCCCGAGGCAGGGATTCTCCAGACTTTCCCCGCGAACTTCCCGTGGGGAGGACGGGACCAGGCGCAACAGGTGGGCAACGCCGTTCCGCCCCGCTTCGGCGTGCACCTGCTCGCAGCCGCACTCGGCCTCGGAGAGGCCCGTGTGGCGGAGGCACTCGACAAAATGGACGAGTGGCCGAGGATCTCGGAGGAAGAAAGGGAGCGTCTGCGCAAGATCGGTTGCGGCGACAAGGACAAATGCCCGACCAGGCCGCCGCATCCGCCTGTGGCTCCTCTTCGGTGAAGACGCGGCTTCGAACGGACACGGGTCGGTCCGCCCGGGGTCAGTCCTCGGACCGTTCCGTGTCCTCGTCCCTGCCCCGGACCCGGGCTTCCTTGAAAAGTTCCTCGAAGAGATCGACCAGGACGTCGACGGCCGCCTGCGGCACGGGACCGTCGTCCGGTCCTGTCGGAAGAGCGGTGCGCGGCACCGGCGGAGCCGAGTCCGCCTCCTCGACCCACGCGTCGAATGCACCGCCGTCCCAGTCCTCGTCCTCGGCGAGCACGTCGTACATCAGCGTGCTCGCAGCCGCGTTCGCCACCACCGCGAGGGCGTTGACCTCGCGGCCCGTGGTCACCGTCCCTTTGGCCACGAGTCGTATCAGCGCCTGTGCCGTGGGCCGGTGATCGATGATGTCGAGGCGCAGAACGGTGTTCAGGACGTCCTGGTTCCCGCAGGCCACCTCCACCGGCCCGTAGTCGCTGCCGTCCCGGAACAGCTCGGCGGCCCACCACAGTCGTGAGAAGACCTGCGTGTAGTGGGCACCGGAGAATCTGCTCGCCGCGACCATGGGAGGCAGCCCGTTTCGGCCCTTGGTCGGCAGGTGACGCCACACCACGTAGTCCGGAGCGACGGCCAGGGCCAGGAAGTTCCACAGCCTGCTGTCGGCCGCCTCCCGTCGACTCAGCCGCAGTGCGGCGTGCAGTCGTGGCGCGAGCCATGCGTCCGCCTTGGTGCGGACGTCGTCCCGGAAAAGGTGCATCGCGTGGTCGACGAGATCCCGTATCGGGGCGACCTCGGCACGCGCACCCGTGGCGGTCACCGGCTCAGTGATCCTGTTCAACGCGACGCAGGGGGGCGCCTCGTGCCCGGAGAGAACTCCCGTGGTCAGAAACCTCGCCGCATTGACGTCGGCGAGCAGGGCCAGACGCTCCGGCAGATGCTCCGGCTTGTCGGTCATGCTCGGCTCTCCCTCTGCACCGCGTCGAGGGCCCGGATCGCCGTACCCAGGTTCTTGGCCACCTTCGCCCGCCTCCCGGCTGCGTAGTTGATGCGCGACTGCAGTTCGTTCCATCCGGCGCCTTCCCTGCGCCGGGCGTCGATCTCGCGCAGCGCGTCGGCCTCCGAGTGGTCCGGCAGGACGTCGGCGAGCATTCCGCGCAACACCGCGTCCCGCCATCCGCCCGGCCACTGCGGATCCCCGTGCTCGTCCACCTCCAGGTCGCCGACCGCGGAGTGGAAGACGGCCGTCCACACATCGGTCGCGATCTGGGCGGCAAGCATGTCCCGTACGGCTCGCTCCAACGGGCCTCCGGACGAGTCGAGGAGTTCCGACACGCCCTCGAACCCGGTGTTGAGGTGCACGGTCGGGAGGTCGCCCGATGTCTCCACGAGCCAAGGTGCGTCCCGGAAGGGGCGCAGCCACTCGGGACCGGTGGTGAAGTCGACCTGATTGACGATCATTTCCCGTTGCCGTACGGGTGCACGGGCAGTCAGGTCCACGATCCAGGGCTCCTCCGCCCTGCCGATCATCCTGCCCCGCACTCCGTCGACGGTGGCGACGACGACCACGGACAGGTCGGCCCGACTGCGATAGGACGACCTCCAGAACCGCAGGTGGCCGCTCCACGCACCGTCCCTCCCCTCCACCGGATCGAGTCGAGCGGTGGTACGGGAGTTGGTCGCCTTCTCGGTGAGCACGGCGATCACCGAGAGGTCGGTCCAGGGCCCTTCGGCAAGTTCCCTGGCGGGCAAGGTCGCGGAGAGGCCGAGGCGCACGCTCTCCCAGTCGTCGCGCTCCACCTGGTGCAGCGCGACGACCCGCTCCTGGGTGGAGAACGCCCAGGTCTCCAGGTCGTGCTGATAGAAGCCCTCGCGCTCCTGCCGGACGCTCGTGACCTCGAAGTCGATCTCTCCTGTGATCCTCTTGTACGGATAGATCTTCACTCGGAGGTCCCCCTGGCCTTCTGCAACTCGACGATCAGTCCCGCGAGCTCCGCTCGAACCGGGTGGGTGGACACATCGGTGATTGCGCTGAACGACGCGCTGCGAGCACCTGCCTCGAAGAGCAGCTTGTCACCCACGACCCTGCAGTTCTTCCCTGCGACGATCTCCGACCAGTCCACGGAGGGCCGTGGCCCGGAGCGGACGTCGAACTTGGCCACCGGGCCGAGGAGCCAGGGGTCCCGACCGGCGGGAAGCCGCACCTCCGCCGTCACGTGCCAGGCGCCCGTCTCGTCGAGTCGAGCGTCCAGCCCCCGGATCGTCGGTACTCCTCCGCCCCGTGCGCCCGGGCTCGGTCCGCCGTCGAGCCGCAGCAGATCGCGCAACGCTTGCGGGCCTTCCTTGCTCTTCACCTGGGAACGACCGACGAGTTCGCGCACGGACCGGTACGCCGCGCTCGTGAACTCCTGGATCCTGCGGTGGGCTCCGGCCGAGTAGACCGCACGCAGTTCGTCCGTCTGCCCCCACTTGTCGTGCTCCGGAGGCTCCGACGCCCGGAGGAACGCCTCCGCCGACTCCGCATGGGGAGCATGCTCGCCCGCGGCGCGACCGGCCAGCAGAACGGCCTGGAACGGATTGGTGCCGAGCGGCAGGTCCGGCACCCGTGCCTGTCGGATCACCATGCGGTTGCCGCGCATCATGACCATCTGGTTGGGCTTGCCGTCCCTGTCCTCGGCCGAGGTGACGAGAAGCACGGCCTCGTGCTCGACCGTGCCGCGCTGCCCGCGCCGCGCGGGGACGGTCAACGGCACGCGCACATGGGCGACCTGCCCGGTCTCCGTCAGGCGGTCGACGGTCTCTCCGTCGAGGTACGCCTTGAGCGCCCTGGTACGGGACGGTTGCGCGCGGTAGGGGTCCACGCGTTCCTCGTCGATCAGCACACGGCCGTTGCGCAGTGTCCGCACGGAGGCCTCGAGGAGGGGAGTCGCGTTGCGACCGGCCGTCATGGCTGCCCAGAAATTGCGCCCCAGCGCGTCGACGAGACGTTCGTGCATCGCCTGCGCCGTCTCCTCGTCGTCGGCCTCGTCGGCACCTTGCGCGGGATCGGTCGCCCTGCTCGCCACGTCGTACGCCCCGACGATCAGGAAGGAGGTGCCCGGCTCGGGGCTTTCACGAGTGAGGTGGAGCCGTGCCACCGTGTCCTCGTCGGCCCACCACGACCTGGCGACTCCTTCGCTGCCGGGTGCGGTGTCGGGTTCACCGAACCAGGCCGGTCCGGCGAACGCCTTTCCGTCCACGACCCGCCACGGAAGGTCCAGCCGTCCTATGAGACGTCGCTCGGTCCTCCCCTCGTGCGGTGCGGAAAGCGTGGAGTTGATGAGCACCATGCCGAGTCGACTGGTTGCCCAGAGGGTGGCCTTGCCCAGGCCGTACGAACCGCCCGCGCTCATGTCGGACTTCCGGCTGTCGAGCTGCCGCCGTACGACGGCGGCGAAGCGGCCGTCCTCGTAGTCGTCGCCGGTGAGGCCCGAGGCGTTGTAGTCGTCGACTCGCAACAGCACGAGACGGTCGCGCTCGTACATGTCCCGCAGTCCCTCGGCGATGACACGTCCGACCTTCTGCTCCTGCGCCGCAGCCGCCTCGTAGTGCGGGAGGAGGCCGTCCCAGCGGATGGCCTCGCGGAATCGGGCGAGGGCCTCTCCGGTCAGCTCATGGACGGTGTAACGGACGCGCACGGGGCTGCTGCGGTCGAGCCGTTCGTCGAGGCTGTTCTGCGTGGCCTCGCGGGCCAGGACCTCCATGTCCGCCTCGAAGGCGAACGTCGCGGCGTTGCCGAAGTCACGGCCGCCGTCGACGTAGGCGGGGCGGTGGTACCAGCTCACAGGGCGACCGCTGTTCACGATGTCCGTCGTGCGGGTGTGCATGGTCGTGTACTCCACACCGAAAACCTCGGCGATGGCACGCATCGTCTCGTCCCGGGGAACCGCTCGCCCGGCCGTCCAGGCGGAGACGGCGGCACGGGTGAGCCCGATGCGCTTCGCCAAGTCGGCCTGGTTCATGTTCGCGCGTTGCAACTGACTCGTCAGCCAGGGACCGAAGTCCTCTCCTGCGCCCACTGCCGAACCCTGCCCCCTTGATCAAATGTGCGCACGGGGCGCCAAGGCTAACATCACCGATTTGACGACTGAAGATCACGACAATTTTGTTTGTCACCGGAAAAGCCCCTGGCATCGGGCTCCCCATGACTCCCCGTCCCACGAGGAGTTCCGGTCCATGGACGTGACGCGCGTGGACGATTCGGTCGAAGGGAGAGCCCGCGATCGCGACGAGAAGGTCCTCCGCGTGGGAGTTCCGTGGATCCGCTCCCTCGTGTGCTTCGACCGCCCGTTCCCGCTCCTCGGACAAAGGCGGCCATCGTGCCATTCGTCGGCCGGGAACGGCCGTTCCGTGGTCCGGAGCGGTCCGGCTCCGGACCACGGAACGGCCGTCGGGAGTCGTCACCCGGACCGCCGGACCTCCGGCAGGACGTCGTCCAGCAGTCCTCTCACGTCGCTTCCTCCCAGGACCAGTTGTCGATCCAGCAGTCGATTTCCGGTTTCGCAGGACGTCTCGCTCACCAACGCACATCCGTGGCAGGCCGAGAGGTTGAGCTGCGAGACCCTCTGACGGTCGCTCTCGATGCAGACTGGGTCGTTGGAGCAGAAGTCCGCGTCGTCCAGGGCCGCCACCAGGAGCGGAATCAATTTCCTGGGCTCGCCGAGCCTGACAAGACCTCCGAGGGTCCCCTGGGCGTCTCCTGCCGCGGTGTAGATCAGGATGCCGGCGGTCCTGTCCGCACGGTCGGAGTTCGCGTAGATCCTTTCCTGCAGCGCGGCGGACGCGTAGCCGCTTGCGAACGCCAGCCGTCGGATGAGCAGGTGCGCCAGTGTGTGCAGGGCGATGTACCTGGGCTCCGGCGCGTCGAGACGACCGGCCCAGGGAGATTCGGCCCTGCGTGTCCTGAGGATGTCGGCGCGTGCCCGTACCTCCGGCCGTGCCTCCCATGCGGCGATCCTCTCCTCGTCGAACCGCAGGAAGATCCCTTCACCGAACAGTTCGATCGCCGGATAGGTGGGCCGGTACCGCCGGTTCGCTCCCAGATCGGCGTCGATCAGTGCCGCTTCCAGGCTGTGGCGCCGGAAACCCCGCAAAGCGCGGACCTCCCTCACGCGGTGCACCTGCCCGACCCCACTGATCTTGTCGAGCAGGCTTCGTGGTCCTGCAACGCCTTCGAGGCTTCGCCCGTCGACGACGAAGTCGCTTCCCGTGCGATCGCGCCCTGCCTGGAGTTTCTTCAGGAACGCCGCCCACTCGCCGTCCTTGAGGTCGAGCAACATCTTGCTCGCAGGGGTTTCCTCTCCTGCCGCGACACCGAGGACGGTTTCCGTCGTCACCCCGAGTTCTTGGGCGATCAACTGTGCCAACATCTCGGACTGAGGGCCGCCGTTGTCCGCCACGACTCTGCCGAAGAGATCGTGACTACGGATCTTGTCGGCTGCTTCCACGGACTGCGGACGTTCTTCCGGTATGTCGAGGGCCGAGATCCTGTCGGCGATGTAGTTGCCCGTGGCACCGCGCTGCACGGCGACCAACTCGTACGGGCAGGCCTCCGTGACAGAATCCTCCGGCTGCCAGGGCTGCCGCCCCGCGCAACGGATCCCGTCCCGCTGCAGGGCCCCCTTCGTCACGAGTTCCGAGAGCTTGCGTTCGTTCCCGCATCCGTAGCACTTCACCACCAGTGCAGCGAGACCTTCACCGCGGGTCGCCAGCTTGTGGAACCTGAGCGACTTGTAGTCACGGCAGTGGCGGACCGACTCGTTCCGAATCACCGCTCGTCCCCTGTGCGCCCACTGGAACCAGTTGATGTCCTGGGCGTGGCTGCCCTTTTCGCAGACGGCGATGTAGCGCATCGGTACGAGTGCGCCACCGCACTCGCAGCTGTTGCTCCACTTGCCTCTTTTCCTCCCGGTCAGCTTCGAGAGCCTGTCGCAGCGCTCGCAGAACCGCCAGGCGGGAAAGCGCCAGTACGGCAGCGCGGGCGTCTCCTTGCCGGCATGGCCCGCATGCGCCGGCGGCTGCCTGAGGACACCGCCCCGGAGGCGGGCCACCAGACGCTCGCAGCTGATCTCATGGGCGTACTTCTTGTCCCACCAGGACGTGTCCGGCGCCATGAGGGACTCGCCTCGGACGTCGACGATCGCTCCCACGCCGAACGGTGAGATCGTCTCGGAGAGGCGCAGGTCATGCCTGATCTTCTCCACGGCGCACCTCCTCCTGCGGCTCCTGGACCTCGACTGCCACGTTGGGCTCCACGGACCTCATCGAGTCCCCGACGGACCACCCCTCGCCGGACTGACCGAATTCCTTCAACAGAGCTGCCTGCCCCTTCTTCGTGCTCCGGTAGTACAGAGATTCGTCCGACTCGCGTGCCAGTGCCGCCCGACGGTCCCAGTCCTTCAGGAGGCTCCACACCGCGGAGCGCGTCTCCTCCGCCTCGGGACGGTCGGCCCGCGCCACGTAGTCGAGGAACCTGTCCACGAGTCGCTCGACCGCCTCGCGGATCCTGTCGTTCCCGAGGTCGAGCCGGCCTGCCGCGTCGTTCGGGGCGAGCTGGGCGAACGACTGCCTGATCAGCGCCACGAGCGCGCCGGCCAGCGATCGGTCGCGCGAGGCCAACGACCACGGCGTGACACTCGTGGGCTCCACGCTTCGATAGAGAGCCTCGTGGTAGCCGCGGAAGGTCTCGAAGTGCGACCGGTCACGGGCCCTGCTCGACCGGAACAGTGTGACGACGACGCCCTTCGTGTCCCCACGTCCGACGCGGCTGGTGGCCTGGATGTACTCGGCCGTGGTCTTCGGCTGCCCCACCATGAGCATCAGCGCGAGCCTCGGGATGTCGATGCCCACGGAGAGCATGTTCGACGAGAGGACCACGTCGACGGCCTCCGGGGACTCGTCGGCCCTGACCCGGAGCGCACGAAGATCGTTCGGCAGTTCCTCGGCCCCGCGGCGACTCGTCAGTTCCAGGACCTTCCCCGCCCTGACGGGGCGCAGGGGGAGGCCGAGCCTTTCGGCGCGGGGCTCCAGACGGCCGTTGACGTCGTCGACGACCAGCGCCCCGGTGCGCCCGAGCTCACGGAGACTGTTGTGGTACATCACCAGCGTCCAGTAGGCGTCCCGTGACGCGGCGGACGGAGCACGGGCGGCGAGAGCCTCCGGCAGCTCCACCATGGGGGTGACGGCGGCGATGACGGCCGACGGCTGCGAGACCGACTGCGGCATCAGGCCGATGTAGAGACGTCCTTCCCCGCTCTCCACAGGACGGGAGAAGAACGTCCGGTCGTCGTCGAGCCCCGACGGGGGATACAGGGCGACCTCACGCCCGTACAGTCCCTTCACCTGTTCCTCGGACGCACGGATGGTCGCCGTCGAAGCCACGATCTTGGGGCTGGGGCCCGATCGGCTCAGCAGGAGCTGGATCACTGCGTCGAAGACGGCGACGGTGGTCCCGAGCGGCCCCGAGAGCAGGTGCAGCTCGTCCTGAATGACCATGGACGGCTGTTTGAAGGTGGTCCCGATACCGAGCAGCTTGCCGGCGTCCGGCTTGAACTGCAGACGTGCGAACTTGTCGACGGTGGCCAGCAGGATCGTGGGCGGTTCGTCGTACAGCACCTCGTCGACGACCGCGAGCGGAAGCTCGTCGGCGAACTCGCACGTCTCGTCGACGCAATGGAGCACGACGTCCTTGCCCACCAGCCGCATGCCGTAGTCCCGGGGCTTGTCGCTCCTGAGCCTCGGCACCAGCGGCGTCCAGCACCACGGGCAGCTCTCGACCTGGAACTCGTTCGCCTCCTCCGGACGCGCGGCCTTCCGAAGACGGTCGAGCGCGTTGCGTGCCTCTGCGCGCGTGCCGGGGGTGACGTCGTTGCCCACCCACAGGCCGATCGAGAACGGCGCCATCCCCCTCGCCCGGTCGTCCGTGGCCCGCAGCCTCTCCATCGCGCAGATCAGCGCCGCAGCACGCTGGAACTGCTGGGCGGTCAGGAGCCGCAGGGTGTAGCGGGTGATGACGGCGGTTCCTCCGCCGGCCAGGCCATGAACGAGCCGTCGCCGGAAGATCTCGATCGCAGCAAGGCCCAGGTACGCCTCGGTCTTGCCGCCACCGGTCGGAAACCAGATGAGATCGACGAGGTTCCGGTCCTTGTGCCTCTCCTCGACGGTGGACGCCAGCGCCACAAGAAGAAAGCCGAGCTGGAACGGGCGCCACCGCGGCTCCGTCACCTGGTCCTCCGGCTTTCCCTCGTTGAGCGACTTCTGCCTCATCTGGAGACGCATGGCGGCCATGCCGAGCGAGAAGGCCGTTCGAAGATCCTGCCGTCCCGGGGCCCGAAGGAGGTCGACGCTCTCTCTCATCCGGTCGACGGCGTCCTGCGAACGCTTGACGATTCGGACGGCCACGGCCTTGTCGTCGCCGAAGGCCTCCGTACGTTCCATCTGTCGGGCGGTCCAGCCGGCGAATGCATCGACGAAGGCGTCCAGCGACCGGAGGACCGCCTCGGGGTCCGTGTCGATCCGCTCGAGATGCCTCAGCTCCAGGGCACTGGCCTCGGCCGTCCCCTCGTCGAACCCCGTGGTCTCGACGGCGGGCACCACGAAGGCCGGTACGGGATCGAGGAAGACCTTGGTGCAACGGCCCTCCGTGAACTCCCAGTCCGCGGCCATCCCGTGCCCGACCGCATAGACCCTTCGGTTGCGATAGCGCAGACGCAGCTCGGCGGCCTCCGGATCGGTGTCGAACGAGCGCGTCGTGTCGTACTCCAGGATCTCCGCGCCGGCAGCGGGAGTGACGGCAAGGCGGACCTGGAAGAGCATCCGGGGGATGTCGAGTCGGTCGTCCCCCGTGGACTCGGTCAGGACCCGTGCGTGCACGGTGACCAACGCGTCGCCCCGGAAGTCGCGCCATCGTGCCCCGATCTCGACCAGGACGTCGCCCGCGGTCAGAGGCACGGGGCCCTCCCCCCGCCGGAGGACGAGGTCGTCGGCGGAGAAAGGTGTGCGTCGCCACCTCGGAGGTCCGTCCCCCTCGACGGGGGCGTACGTGCCGCACGAGAAGTCGACCCCGACGGAGTCGCCGTCGGTGACGAAGGAGATCGCGACGGACGAGGGTCTCCAGTCCTCGGCCAGGGGGATCCCGGTGCCCTCCTCCTCGACGTCGCCCTCGGGGACGTCGGCGGAGATCTCCTCGTCCGCGTCCTTGTCGTCACGAGGACCGCGATCCACGGCCTCGACCGGGAACAGCATGCCGACGGCGTACTGCCGGTGAGGCAGATTCGCCGTGACCTCCTCGTCCCCTTCCTCGGGTCCCATGTAGGAGGCTCGGAGGTGGTGCAGAGCCTCTTTCTGGGCCGCTGTGAGGTTCACTTGCCAACCTGCTTTCGAAGAAGATCCTGAAGCCGCTTCTTGTCCTCCTTGGAAGCGACCACGTGGAGCGTGACCCGTGCCCTTGTGACGGCCACGTAGAACGCGGCCAGCCCCCGGTCGTCGTACTCCTGGGGAAGGTTGCAGACGACGACGTGCTCCGCCTCCAGCCCCTTGGCGAACCGCGGGCTCGTCACGAGGAACCCGGCCCTGCTCCTGCGCGGCTCGGCGTCCTCGGAGACACTGATGATCCAGACGTCCCGGCGGCGGGCCCCGTTCGCGACGAGGTCCTGGGCCACGGCCTCGGCTGCGGCGACGTCGGCCGGCCCCTCGGACCACCGCCATTCCACCCGGTCGCCGTGGACGATGCCCGGGTCCCCGATGTCGGCGCCGAGGTACTCCTGCACGACGTGGACGATCGCCCGGGTGTTGCGGACGTTCAGGTCCAGGTCGTACTGGAGCGCCTCCTGCCGGACCAGTTCGCAGACGTCCGGGTCGAACTCGCCGTCGACGTGGGCCTGGTTGTTGGGGTCGAGGAACATCCGCCACCGGCCGCCCTCGCGACCGCCGCGGATCACGGCGTCCAGCGCGTCCATGCCCTCGGCGTTCATGAGGTCCTGTGCCTCGTCGACGAAGACGACGTCGTACTGCTTGTCGCCGGACAGGTCCGCGAACGGAACGAGGTCGATGTTCCTGCCCTCGATCCGCGGACCGAAGAAGTCGACGAGGGAGGGCGAGTGGAAGGTGATGAGGACCGACCGTCCCTCGCCGGCCTCCTGCTTCGCGCCTTCTGCCAGCACCAGGGACTTCCCGGTGCCCGCACCGCCGAAGACGATCATCCTCGGGTTCCGGGAGAGCGCGGCCAGGACCCGGGCCTGTTCCGCGGTCGCCCGGTTCTGCTCCTCTATGACGGCTCCCCGCTGCGCGTCGATGACGGGCATCCGCGTGAACTCGCCGAAGAGACGTGCCCGCAGGGTCTCGGGTCTGGCGATCCTGACTCCGAAGGGCGCGGTCCTGGCCTCACCGGCGACCCTCTCGAAGGCCTCCGTCATCGCGGCGACGCTCATCTGGTCCTTGGCCCACCAGTGGCTTCCCTTCCACTCGACGGCGGCGGGAGGGGCCTCTATGTCGGGAGTGACGACCACGGCCTCGGCCGCGAACCAGCCGACGCCTTCCTCGTGGAGGATGTCGCGCAACGCGTACATCGCCGACTGCGCCTGGTCCATCGGGGACTCGCGCAGCTTCTTCCAGTCGCCGTGACGGTCGATGGAGTACCAGACGCCGTCGTACTTCCTGACGCCCCCGCCCTTGACCTCGATGAGGATGACGACGCCGTCCCAGAGCACGACGAAGTCCGCCTCCCCCTGCTGCTTGACCGCGTGGCTCCGCAGCTTCACGGAGTGGAAGGCGACCGCGTCGTGGGGTCCGTCGACCGCCCGCAGCAGTCGGGCCACCCGCCGCTCGGCGTTGCTGGTGGTCGTCGTCTCGATGTCGGCGAGGTCCGGTACGAGGATCATGCTCCCTGCTTCCTCCAGAGGTCCTCGTAGGCGCGGTATCCGAGGAAGTCGTTAGCTGCACCGAAGTTGTCGGCGACGTCCACGATGAGGCACTCCTCCTTGCCGCCGTTCGCGGGACCGCGCAGACCGCGGCCGGCCATCTGGATGTACGCGCTGGGGCTGAACGTCGGTCTCGCGATGTACAGGGCCCGGACACCCGGTGCGTCGAAGCCCTGGATCAGCAGGTCGCAGTTGGCCAGAACCCGGATCTCGTTCTTCTTGAACCTCTCGATGACGTCACGGCGCGCCTGCCGTCCGGTCTGACCGCTGACCGCTTCGGCCGTGACCCCCCGATAACGAAGCGTCGCGGCGAGGACCTGGGCGGAGAGGACGTTCGGGGTGAACACGAGGATCGACCACTCCGGGTCCTGGCTCAGAATGTGCTCCACCAGGATCTTCATGCGAGCCTGGTCCCGGCCGATGCGGTCGAGGACCCTGGGCTCGAGCTTGCGGAACGACCGCGCCTGCTCGAGTTCGTCCGGTTCCAGCCGGACGTCCACGCCCGGCAGCACCTCGTGCCGGACCCGGGCGAGGACGCCTCTCTTCGACAACTCCTCGTAGGCGTTGCCGTCGAAGGCGCTCATCTTGTGGTGACCGAAGCGGGCCGCCAGTTCCCTCGTCGGCTCGGTGACGTCGCCGCTCCCCTTGAACGGGGTCGCCGAGATGCCCACCAGAGGCCGTTCCCAGCTGCGCCCGTCGACCCCGAGCCACCTGAGGATCTTCGTGTACATCTTCGATCCACCGGCCCGGTGCGCCTCGTCGATGAACACCGCGGAGGCTCGGCTCAACCATTCGTACTCGGGGGTGTGGGCCACCCGGTCGAGCTTGGCGTCGGTGGCCACGACCACACTGAACTCGGTGTCGGGCTCGTGGACGACGTTGGTGCTCCAGAGCCGTCCGATCGTCAGCGGACGCTCGTCGCCCAACCAACGCCAGACGGTGCTGAACGTCTGCACCGCCTGCTCGCAGAGCTCCTCCGACTGTGCGATCCACAGCACGGTTCCGCTCATGCGGCCCTCGACGAAGAGCCGCAGCACGGTCTCGGTGGCGACACGGGTCTTTCCCGCTCCTGTCGGAAGCTCCACCATGCCCTTGCGTGCGCGGCCGTCCTCGTCCCGGGAGGTCAGGACCTCCCGCAGTTCCCGGCTGATCCTCTCCTGGTAGTCGTGCAGAGGGTTGAGCTTCACGGCACCGGGAACCACGAACTCCTCGTCCTGGTGCAGACTGCGTCGCCCGGCGTACTTGGTGCCGAATCCCATCTTCCGGAGCCAGGCGATGGTCGATGCCCCGCCCGCCCATGTCGTGGGGACGTCCGTGTATCCCTCGGCGCTGAACTGATCGGCGAGAAGCCTGATCGAGTCGCTGCCGTAGACGGTCAGGAAGAGTTCCGCGACGGATGTGGAGTCGTCCACCAGGCCCTGCCCCTCGAGCGCCTGCCAGAGCCCCTTCGGCAGGGCCTCCTTCAGCGTGTCGTTGCCGAAGAAGTTCTCCAGGCGCTCCGCGTCGCTGGACGCGGCCCGGGCGGCCTGCCGGTGTTCCTCCAGACGTTGGTCGACGCGTGCCTGGAGGATGTCGCTCAGCTCGGCGTTCGACAGACGCAGGTCGAACGCCTCGTTGACGATCCGCAGGACACGTTGCTCGTCGAGGTCCGCACGGACCACGAGGGTCAGCCCCTCGAGGTGCCACTCGAGCGACTGGTCCTCGACACCGTCCTCGGTGGTCACGCGTTTCGTGATCTGGACGGCCTTCGCCACGGTCGCGTTCATGACCTTGTCCTCGACGAACGTCGAACGCAGCCCGGTGTACAGGTCGAGGACGCGTTCCTCGTCCTGTCGGCCGTCGATCAGCAGCGAGAAGGAGAAGCTGTCCTCGAACCGGCGGCATCCGATCGTCTTGACGAGCAGCTCCGCCTCGTCCTGCTCCGCCCTGAGGTACGGCTTCTGCCTCGTGCTGAGGAACTCGCGTTCCTCCTCGGTCGTCGCCAGGTACACCGCGTCGGGCCGCTTCGTCTCGACGGCATGCCCCACCCGAGCAGGAATGAGCACCGGGTGCCCGTCCGGGAACGCGATCCTTCCGGCGGTGAGGACGAATCCCGTCAGCGCTCTGTTCTTGATCGGCGAAATGACCTCCGCCTGCAGCGCCTCACGCAGGAGCTCTGCCGGGACCTCCGTCAGTTCCTTCGGCAGTGCCAGGGCGTCCTCGACGTGGCGCGGTCCGCGGAAGAGGGGCAGCAGGGCCTCGTACTCGACCAGTGAGGCGGAGACGACGCGATCGGGAGCACGGTAGCCGCGGGTCGACTTCAGCAGTCCGGCACGCTCCACTGCCCATCGGACGGGGGAGGCGACCCGGTGGGTGAGTCCCGTGTCGACGTCCGTGCAGAGCCAGTAGCCCTCCTCGTCGTGCTTGAGCAGTTGTTCCGTCCAACGCTCACGGATGGCCTCGGGGGCCTTCGCCTCCTTCAGAAGGAGAAGCACCGAGAAGGGACCGGGGCTGTCGCCCCTGTCGAACTCGACCTGTTCGACGGGACGCTCTCCGGGTCCGAGCCTCCGGTTCAGCTCGTCCAGCACGTACTCGCAGTAGTCCTCGAAGCAGATCTCGTCCTCGAGCGGGTACGAGGCCATCGGGTCGGTGACGACACCTGCCGCATGCGCGAGTTCGGGAACGCACCTCGTCCGGTCCAGCATGCGATCGGGGACGACGTCGTCGAGGCCCTCGACGTCCAGCACCAGTTCGGGCGGGGCCCAGCCTCCGTCCCGTGTCGGGACTTTGACGCCGCCCGCCTTGTTGCTCGCCATGAGCTTCCGTGCCTGCGTCATGGGCACGTCATCGGCTGCCTTCCAGAACTTCGGAAGTTCGTCGCCCTCCGACTCCGGCGACAGCTTGGCCATTCTGGCCTCGAACACCGCCACCGGGTCCAGGTCCCGGAACCCTCTGTCGCCAAGCTTCTTCTCGACTCCGGGGATTGCGAGGAAGTCCGGATCGACGAAGCACGATCCTTCGAGGTCGATGTCCTCCACACGATGGAGGAAGACCCGGTCGCGGTCCTTGAGCGAGCGCATGCCGTCGGTCGTGGGTATGACCTTCGCGGAGTCGATGCCGTCGATTCTGGGGTTTTTCAGGACGAAGTCGAGCGCCTTCGCGGCGGAGGCCATGTCGGCTCCCCCCGCCCACTCGCGCAGCCACGACAGGAGGCCCCTCTTGGGAATCCTCTCCAGCGCCTTCTTCTCGTCCCTGACCCGCCGGTCCAGGAAGTCGGAGGAGTCGCTGTGGACATAGAGCTGCCTCAGACGAGTCGCCCGCTGGTTGCTGGCGTAGCAGCGCCAGTGCGGGACGTCGTCACCGGTGTTGGGCGACTTGATCCACTCTTCGTGATGGTGCTCGGACACCTCGCCGACGCCGAAGTCGAGGGGGCAGAGCTCCAACGGCATGCGCATGGTACCGGCAGCGTCGGGGACCAGCGGCTTCCTGGCTCCGAGCCGCGGAACATGGGCGCAGAGGATCTCGTCGCCGAACGAGTGGGCCTCACGACCACGTGCCGGCATGTAGTCCAGGTGCGCGGCCGGATCGTCGGCGGACGAGACCTTCGGCAACATGTCGACGAACATCTCGGAGAGAGTCACGAGGATCTCTCGGTTGTAGACGTTCTCCAGCAGCGTGGTGCGGTCGTCGTTGACGCTCCAGGGAGCGTTGAAGAGGGCGGACGCCGACGTCCTGTCCTGAAGCGGGAAGTACGACCAGAACTCGCCCGTCCTCAGTTGGGCGAAGCGCGCCGGCATGGCGATCGTGACCTTCATCCGATCACGCGACACCGCCTCACCGACCTCGGCCCGGGCCTCGGGGCTGGGCGCATGCATCCGGTTCTCGACGTACCACTCGTCGTGGTCGCCGTCGGGACGCTCGATCCTGAACCTGCCGCCGCCCAGGTCACGCGACACATGGCTCGTCACGAAGTCCGTGTCCGCCCCGACCATGCGAAGCCGGATCTCGCGCACCGCGTCGACGAAGAGGAGGAACTCGGAGCGGAACTCCTCGATCTCCTTCTTCAGGCGCTCCAGCCTCGACGCGTGCGGCAACCTGACGATCGTCACCGCCCACTCCGCGAGCTCGGCCAGGATCGGGTCCTCGGCGAACTCGGCCTCGGCGTCGACCCGCGTCATGGTCCTCAGGGTCGGGAGCCTCCTGGACGTCCCCGCGATCGACGCAAGCGCTTTCCTGGCCTCGGGGGAGTTGAACTCGAAGGAGACCGACCGGCTGAAGACCTGCGGGGTGTCGGTGATCGCAAGGACCGACTTGAATCCGAGTCCGAACCGCCCGATCTCGTCCCCCCTCTTGCCGCTGAGATGTGCATGGGCAAGCGCAGTAAGACCGCTTCGCGAGAACGGACGACCGGCGTTCGCGCAGTACAGGGTCCGACGGTCGAGGTCGAGGACGATTTCGACCCGCCCGGCCCCCTCCCCCTGCCCGTCGGCCCCCGTCATCGCGTCGGCAGCGTTCTGCACCAGTTCCAGCAGGGTGCGGTTGGAGTAGCCACCGACCCGGATGGACTCTTCCTGGTTGGCATGCTCCGTGATCAGGTTCGGGTTCGCGCGATACGAGTCGATCGCACGCTCGAAGAGAGCATCGACCTCACGGGCCAGCCCCGGGTCGGGAGCCCAATCGGTGCCGCTCCCTCTCATGACCGCACCGCCCCGGTCGCCGACACCGCGATGGACCATTGCCAGCTCTGCACCTACGTGACTCCTGTACGTCAATCACCCGTGTTCCTCGACAGTGCGTCACGTCACACACCATCGACCTGCCACGGACTGTAGACGCAGCCACCGACAAGTCGCCCCCCATATCACCAAATCAGCTCTTCGAGGCAGCGGACAGGAACACATGTCGAATGTTTGCACCTTGTCAGCACAAACACATCACAAGTCACGCCCGGAGCCATTACATGAATGCAATTAGTCCCTTTTGTCGAAAAATTCTTATGTGCAGGGTGGGTTGAGTCTGTTACCGCAGAACCCGGGGCAGGCGCAACACCGGTGAAGCAGTGGTCAAAATCCATGAACTGCCGTGCAAGGTCACGCACGCCCCTGCGTCGCTTCCGTCCCGGTGCCGGAGAAACCGACGCCCGCCCCTCCCGCCGTCGCGCCCCTGGCACGATGCGCCCTCATGAACGCGTCGGCAAACGTTTTGATCATTGCACGCAGCAGATCGGGACCTTCCCCCGCAAGAGGGCCCCCAAAGGGCGCGGAAAACGCGCCGGCCCGCCGCGACTGCGGTCGCGGCGGGCCGGTCGGCGTCGAGTTCTCGCTCGTCCGGGGATCAGGCGTCCTTGAGGGCGGCGAGGACCTGCTGGGCGGTGGTGACGCTGGACTGCGGGTTCTGGCCGGTGATCAGGTTGCCGTCGACGATCACGGTGTCGGACCAGGGGGCGCCGGTCTTCAGGTCCGCGCCGCGCTCGGCGAGGCGGGTCTCGACCAGCCACGGCGTCGCGTCGCCGAGCCCGCCCTGACGCTCCTCGTCGTTGGTGAAGCTGGTGAGGCTACGGCCGGCGAAGAGGAACGTGCCGTCCGCGCGCTTGGCGCTGAGCAGGGCAGCGACACCGTGGCACAGAGCGGCGATGGTCTTGCCGCGGTCGTCGGCGTCGGCGAGCAGGGCGCCGAGCTCGGGGTTGTCGGCCAGGTCGGTCATCGGGGCGTGGCCGCCGGGCAGGTAGAGGGCGTCGTAGTCGGCGGCGCGGACGGCGGCCAGGTCGAGCGGGGCGGCGAGGTCCGCCTCGATGGACTCCAGGTACGCCTTGAAGGCGGCGCCGTCGGCGGGCTCGACACCGCCGCGCTCGTCCAGCGAGATCGCGTCGACGGTCGGGCGGACGCCGCCGGGGGTGGCGATGTCCACCTGGTGCCCGGCTTCGACCAGCACCTTGTGCGAGGCAACGACCTCCTCGGCCCAGTAGCCGGTGGGGTGAGCGGTGCCATCGGCCAGGGTGAGGGTGTCGGCGGCCGAGATGATCATCAGGATCTTCGCCATGGTGTGACTCTTCGACTCTTCTCGTGCGGGGACGTGGATCGGGGTGTCGCCCCTGGGGTGACGCCCCGATCAGTCTTCATCAGATCCGCACTGACACCGCGCCTTATCCATAAGATTCCTTATGTAGGGTGGGTTGCGTGATGGACCTCGATCTGCTGGTGACCTTCCTGGAGATCTACCGCCGGGGCTCGCTGACCGCCGCCGCCACCGCACGGGGCATCTCCCAGCCCGCCGTCAGCGGACAACTCGCCCGACTGGAGGAGCAGCTCGGCGAGGCCCTGTTCACCCGGTCCCGCAACGGCGCCCATCCCACCGCCCGAGCGCACGAGCTCGCCCGCCGGATCGGCCCGCACCTGGACGGTCTGCGTCACACGCTGGCCGAGGAGGCCAATGAGCAGGCATACCAGGGCACCGTGCGGCTCGGCGCGGCAAGCGAGTTCACCGCGGCCCGCCTGCTGCCCGCGCTCGCCCCCCTCACCCGCCGCGGCCTGCACCTGCGCATCACCCTCGGCCTCGCCGAACCGCTGCTCGCATCCCTCGCCGACGGGGAGCTGGACCTGGTGGTGTCCTCCGTCCGGCCACCGGCGGAGCTGCGCGGCCTGGCCGCGACGCCCTACGTGGACGAGGAGTTCGTGCTCGTGGGCACCCCGACCGCGGCCAGATCCATCGACCCGCAGCACCTCGCCGAGGACCCCGTCGCAGCCCTCGCCCATCTGCCGCTGGTGGCGTATGCCGAGGAACTGCCCATCATCCGCCGGTACTGGCGAAGCGAGTTCAACCGCCGCCCGCCCAACCCTGTCTCCGTCCTGGTGCCCGACCTGCGGGCCGTGCTCGCGGCCGTGATCGCCGACGCGGGCATCTCGGTCCTCCCCCGCTACCTGGCCGAACCCGCCCTGAACGCCGGCTCCCTGGAACAGCTGCACCGCCCCCAGGTACTGCCGCTCAACACCCTCTACCTGGTCACCCGCTCCGGCTCCGCCCCACCCGCCCTCCAGCTCGTCCGCCGCCGCCTCCTCGACCACGCCACCACCTGGGGTCCTCTGTGAGCCCCCGGCCTCACAGAGGCGTCGGTACTCGGCCCCGCACGGTCCCGGCCCGGGTTGGGCAGTCCCGGGCCGGAACCGGAGGTGTCCGCCGGGCTGCCGGTCAGGTGAACATGGTGGCGAACATGCCGGGCTCGTAGGAGCCGCCCTTCTGGCCCGTGATCACAGCGAGCCGGTTGGCGGCGTTGGCCTGGGCGACCAGGCAGATCAGCGCGGCGAGCTGGTCGTCGTCGTAGTGCTTGCGCACCTGGGCCCAGGTCTCGTCGGACACGCCCTGGTGGGCGTCGGCGAGCCGGGTGCCCTCCTCGGCGAACGCCAGCGCGGCCCGCTCGGCCTCGGTGAACACGGTGGACTCGCGCCAGGCGGCGACCAGGTGGAGCCGGACCGCGGTCTCCCCGGTGGCCGCGGCCTCCTTGGTGTGCATGTCGACGCAGGCACCGCAGCCGTTGATCTGGCTGACGCGCAGCGTCACCAGCTCCCGTGTGGCCTTCGGCAGCGGCGACTGATAGATCACGAGAGCGGCACTGGCGAACCGTTTGGCGAACGTGCCGGCGAGCTCGTTGTCGAACAGGTTGAACCGGGTGTCCATGGCATCGTCCTCACTCGTGCGTGGTGCACCTCGGCGGTGCACGGGACGACCACGAGACGCCGACGGTCCGCTCCTCGTGACGGGACATCCGTGTGACGTACACCACTACCCGCGGCTGTCACAAAGCTGCGGGAAGCGACGTCTTGTGCGCGTGGGATTGTCGGGAGCGGACAGGCGGGAGCAGCCGGTGAGGAGCGAGCACGGCGAGCGCACGCGGAACACGACGGCCGGACGGCTCGCCGGTGGCGGACGCACGGACCGGGCCACCGAGGCGTTCGTCGCCCATCGCAATCTGCTGTTCACCATCGCCTACGAGATGCTCGGCTCGGCCGTCGACGCGGAGGACGTCCTGCAGGAGACCTGGCTGCGGTGGTCGGGTGTCGACCTCGGCACGGTGCGGGACCAGCGTGCGTACCTGATCCGGATCACCACGCGCCAGGCGCTGGACCGGCTGCGCACGCTCGGCCGCCGCAAGGAGTCCTACGTCGGCTCCTGGCTGCCCGAGCCACTGCTCACCACACCCGATGTGGCCGAGGACGTCGAGCTGGCCGACAGCGTCTCGATGGCGATGATGCTGGTGCTGGAGACGCTCATGCCGATCGAGCGGGCGGTGTTCGTGCTGCGCGAGGTGTTCGACCTCGGGTACGACGAGATCGCCGAGGCCGTCGGCAAGAGCCAGGCCGCGGTCCGCCAGATCGCGCACCGGGCACGGGCCCATGTCGCGGCGCGCCGGCCGCGCGGAACCGTCTCCCCGGTCAAGACCCAGGAGGCACTCGACGCCTTCCGGCGGGCGCTGGAGACGGGCGATCTGCAGGGCCTGCTCGACATCCTCGCGCCGGATGCCGTCCTCCTGGGGGACGGCGGCGGAGTCAAGCAGTCCGTTCTGCGGCCCGTCGTGGGAGCCGACAAGGTGGCCCGCCTGCTGATCGGCGGACTGAGCAAGGTCGACGCCGAGGTGTCGCTGCGAACGGCGCAGGTCAATGGCCACCCGGCGCTGCTTCTCCATCTCGACGGCGTACTCGACGCCGTCGTGACGGCCCGCATGGACGACGGCCTCATCACCGGGCTCTACTCCGTGCGCAATCCCGCGAAGCTGTCGCACATGCAGCGGGAGACCGCCCTGCGCCGCTGAGCCCGGGGCCAGGCGTTCGGAAACGGAGGCGGCCTCGGCCGGCCGGGGCGCCGCCCGCGAGCCGCGCCGGCGCGGGAACGTCCGGCTCCCCTCGTCATGCAAGTCGTTACTTGCCTATGCTGTGGTCGTGGCGGATGATGTCTTCAAGGCGCTGGCCGATCCCACCCGCCGACGCATCCTCGACGAGTTGGTGGAGCGGGACGGCCAGTCCCTGTTCGAGATCTGTGCGCGGCTGGCGACCAAGCACGGTCTGGGGCTGTCCCGTCAGGCGATCAGCCAGCACCTCGCCGTGCTGGAGGCCGCGGACCTGGTCCGGACCCGGCGCCAGGGCCGTTACAAGTTCCACGACTTGAACACCGAACCGCTCGAGCGCATCGTGACCCGATGGCTCAGACCCGATGCGCGGGAGAACTCCTCATGAGAATCAACCTGTCCAGTGTTTTCGTCGACGACCAGGACAAGGCCCTGCGCTTCTACACCGAGGTCCTGGGCTTCGTGAAGAAGACCGAGGTCCCGCTCGGCGAGCACCGGTGGCTGACCGTGGTCTCGCCGGAGGACCCGGACGGCACCGAACTGGTGCTGGAACCCGACAACCATCCCGCGGTGAAGCCGTACAAGGAGGCGCTGGCCGCGGACGGCATCCCGGCCACCTCCTTCGCCGTGGACGACGTGCACGCGGAGTTCGACCGGCTGCGCAAGCTCGGGGTGCGGTTCACACAGGAGCCGCTGGACCTGGGCCCGGTCACCACGGCGGTGCTGGACGACACCTGCGGCAACCTGATCCAGATCGCCCAGTACACGTAGGCATGGGCCCGGCGCGGCGACCGACCGTCGCTGTCCGCAGCGAGGCGGACTTTCGCCGTCAACGGCCGTCGGCCCCGCGCCGGGACCTCGGCCGTTCGGCAGTCGTAAGTCGTACGACCGCCGAACATGAACGGCGTATGGCAGTCGGATTGCACCCTCCGTCCTTCTCTTGAGCCTGCCGACCCCCGTTCGTACGGTCGTCTTGTACGGCCGTGTGCCCGAGTGGTTCAGGGACTCGCCTGCAAAGCGAGTTACGCGGGTTCGATTCCCGCCACGGCCTCTGGCTCAGTGATCAGGCACAACAGAAGGAGCAGCAAGCCGACCGCAGGCGCCGCGGCGGCAAGGGCGGCCGGCCTGTCGGCTTCGGCGAGGAGAAGGACAAGCGCCGCAACGAAGTGGAGCGGACGGTCAACGCCCTCAAGGGCTTCTGGGCCATGGCCACCCGATACGGCAGGCGAGCCTGTGTCCTCCAGGACACCGTCGCCGTTGCCGCGATACGGCTCCGGCCCCGTCCGTGATCCGGTGGATCACTCCCCGGACACCGGCGCCTCCCAGTACACCTCGACACGGTGGCCGTCCGGGTCCAGGCACTTGAAGGAGACGAGACCGGACTCGTCGAACTGCTCGATGATCTCAACGCCGTCGGCGGCAAGCCGGCCGAGCAGCGACCGCACCTCTGCCGGCTCGGACAACCGGAAGCCGAAATGCAGAAAATCAGGCAGCGAGCCGATCTCACCCGGCACCGCGTGCAGAGCGAGATCGAAACCGGCGGAGTTGCGGATGATCACCGTGCCGTCGTCGTAACGCTGCGCACTGGCCGGATCGAACCCGAAGTACTCACAGTAAAAACGCCGGCTGGTCTGCTCGTCGCGCACCGGCAGGCCAAGGTGAGTCAACTGCATGGCCCCAGCCTCCAGCCTGCCCCACAGCACCGCAAGCGTT
The DNA here is from genome assembly GCF_039525155.1 of Streptomyces thermoalcalitolerans. Taxonomy (NCBI): domain Bacteria; kingdom Bacillati; phylum Actinomycetota; class Actinomycetes; order Kitasatosporales; family Streptomycetaceae; genus Streptomyces; species Streptomyces thermoalcalitolerans. Next base: position 125,309 of record NZ_BAAAHG010000006.1, read on the forward strand.
ATTCGAAGCTCCGCTGAAGCGCGGCCACGCCCTCTCAGGTACCGGCCGATCGCGGCCTCGCCCCCACCCGGCTCAATCACCCGCACATGAGCCAGTGACACGATCCGCGACAGTCCCTGGGCCCCTCGGTGGGTACGGCGGTTCGCGCCGTCCGGCACCCTGAGGGCCGTAATTCTGGTTCAGCGGAGCTCTGACAGGAACGTGGTGACCGCGGCGGAGAACTGGTCCAGTGCGTCGTGATGGACGACATGACCGGCGGGCAGCTCGACCAGGCGCGCCCGGCCGCCGCGACGGGCGATCATTTCCCGGGCGTGGTCGGCCGCCAGCTCGTCGCTGCGTGTTCCACGGACGAGCAGGGTGGGGCAGGACACTGCCGTCCAGTCGTCCCAGTGATCACCGTTGAGCGCCTTCTGGGATGCCACCGTGTCGTCGATGTCGAACGAGAACCCCCAGCCCTGGCCGCTCTGCCGGAAGGCGCACTCCAGGTAAGGCGCGGTCGCACCCAAAGCCGCGACCAGCGCCTCGCGTGAGGGTGCCTGCCGGGGGAGGCGAGTGGTGAACGACCAGTCGCACTCCACGACCGCACCGATGTCCTCCACGATCAGCGTGCCGACCTTGTCCGGGTGACGGGCGGCGAACTGGTAGGCGTTGACACCGCCCAGTGAGTGCCCCAGCACGGGCAAGGAGCCGACTCCCAAGTGCTGGTGGAAAGCTGCCACATCGGCTATGTAGTCGTCCCGCTCGTAGCTGCGGGCGCGGTCGGACTCTCCATGACCCCGCTGGTCGAGCGCGATCACCCGCCACCGTGGTGCCAACGCCTTCGCGAGCGGCTCGAACGCCGACGCCTCGTTGTAGTGCCCGTGCAGGGCCAGAAGCGGCCTCCCGGGACCGCCGAAGTCCAGGTACGACAGCTTCCGCTCCCCCACCATGAAGTACCTGCGCATGACGCGGATGTTAGGAGGCAGCACCGACACCTCGAGGCTGACCGGGGGGCGTTGTGCGGCACGCCCTCTCCGGATGGAGCCGAGCCTGTCGCTCGAACCGACTACGGCGGACTTGTGGCTCCTGCGCACGAGGAGACACAAGCACACAGGGGCGTGTCGGCCGGCACGCGCACAGCAGAGGGCTGGTGGGGAACATCCCGCACCAGCCCTTCGTCATTCGTCGCCCTTCACGAATGAGCCCATGCCCGGCGTGGTTACGAGTAGCCCTTCCGCGCGGAGAGCAGCCACAGCTTTCCGTGCCGTCATCTTGGCTACGCCCCATTCACCCTGGATCCGCGACTCACTGATCAGGGTGTCGGGCGGATAGGTGCCGTCCTGGATGCGCTGCCTGATGACGTCGGCAATCTGCTGCCACTTCGGCCGTTTCGGGTCCCACTTCGGCTCTCCCATACCTGGACGCTACGTACGCACACCCAAGCAGGCATGTCCAGCTAGGTCTATAGGTAGGTATAGACAGGCATAGATAACAGTCGCTACTGTGACGCGAACAACAACGACAGACCCCCGCGACCGGTGCAAGCGGTCCGGGGGCATGGCCGATCTGAATAGGGCAGACCGACATGCGCACCTTACTGACTCTCGTCCTCTCGTGGCTGCTGCCTGCCAAGGGCAGGCGCCGTGCAACCCCGCCCGAGCGGGCATCGGCGGTCGCGACGGCCGGTGTCGAACAGAAGACACCCGTCCGGCGGCTGATCATCGCGCCCTCTCCCCCTGTCCCGCGCCATGAGGACGCCGAGGACTTCGCCGTCATCGTGGCCGACGGCCTGCCCCTCGTCCGCCCCTACCTCCTCGCCTACGAGACCTACGAGAGGGAGCAGGAGCGCCTGTGGCAGCGGGGCGGACGATGTGCCGCCGTGCTCGCATCCCTCGGACAGGGCCACCTGGCAGGAGTGACAGCATGACCTCCTCCCCCACACACCGCCGTCTGCTGCCGTGGAGCCACGACGGCAAGCCGGCCGTCCTCGTGACGGACGGCACCGAGACGTTCCTGTCCCGGCTGGCCGACGCCGTCGAGGAGCAGCAGATCCAGACGGCGGCCACGATCCTGGGGCTGGCCAAGCCGATGGTCAAGGGCACGGCGAACCTCGCGGCCCATGAGCTCCGCTGGATCGCGTGCCGCCTCATCGAATCGCTCACGGACGTCCTGAACATCTGCGAAAGCCGGGGCCAACGCATCCCGCCGTACGACGAGGCGGACAACGACGCGGACAACGACAACGACGAGTAGCGCCCAAGACGGAAGCCCCGAGGCCCCATGGATCTCGGGGCTCTCACCGGCGGCCTGGAGCTGGCGTAGCCAGCCCTGGACCGGCGTGTCCGGCGCGGCGTCCGCCACCGGTACCAGGCGCCCTGCTTGTCTCCCGTCCGTAGAAGGCAGCAATCCAGTGGCCGGGTGGACGGCCTTGCCCGAGCAGGGCGGGCAGAAGCCGGCAGGCGACACATCGCCAGCTCACCGGCCGGATCGGTGAAACCGGGGGAGCCTCCGAACCGTTCGGTAGTGTGTTCGCCCGGGAAAGGCCCGAGGTGCTGCTGCCACGCGGCAGCGATCCGCCGCAGTCGTAGACACGTCCCACGACCACGGACGTCGGTGCGGTCCTCGGCTCCTGCTCCCGGAGGACGCCACAAGGACCACGGGAGGGAGGGAACGCCGATGACCACCACTCACGCCTTGTCCGAAGTGGACAACAGCACGCCGTCGGAGAGCGACACGGTCATCGACGTACGGGACCTGCGGATGCGCTACCGCAGCCAGGAAGTGCTGAAAGGGGTGGACTTCACCGCCCGGCGCGGCGAGGTCGTCGTACTGCTCGGTCCGAACGGCGCGGGCAAGACGACCACGATCGAGATCCTGGAAGGCTTCCGGATGCGCTCGGCCGGTGACGTGACCGTCCTCGGCACCGATCCGGCTCGCGGGGACGAGCGGTGGCGTGCGCGCCTGGGCATCGTGTTGCAGTCCTGGCGCGACCACGGCAAGTGGCGGGTGCGGGAACTGCTGGCCCATCTCGGCGCGTACTACGTGCCCTACTCCACCGCCCACGTTCAGCGGCCGTGGGACATCGACGAGCTCATCGCCGCCGTGGGCCTGACCGAGCAGGCGGACAAGCGGATCTCGACCCTGTCGGGCGGGCAGCGCAGACGCCTCGACGTGGCCGTCGGAATCGTGGGCAGACCCGAGCTGCTGTTCCTGGACGAGCCGACAACCGGTCTGGACCCGGAGGCCAGGAACGAGTTCCACGGCCTGGTCCGCGGGCTCGCGAACGAGAGCACCACCGTCCTGCTGACCACGCACGACCTCGCCGAGGCGGAGAAGCTCGCCGACCGGATCCTCATCCTGGCCAGCGGCCGGATCGTGGCCGACGGCTCGGCCGAGGAACTGTCGCGGAGGATATCGGTCAAGGCCACCGTGCGCTGGACCCGGGACGGGCAGTCCTACGAGCAGTCGACGGCCGAACCCACTCGCTTCGTCCGCCGGTTGTTCGAGGAGCACGGCGACGCGATCGGCGGGCTGGAGGTGCGCCGGGCGAGCCTGGAGGACACCTATCTGACGATGGTGCGGGAGCTGGAAGCGGGGAAGGTCCCCGGCGAGCAGGCGGCACACGCCTTCGGGGGCGGGGAGGAAGCGCGATGAATCCGGTGTGGTACGCGGCGCGCATAGGGATACGGCGTGGCTGGACGGAATTCCGGCAGACCTTCACCTCCGGTCAGGACCTGTTCGGGTATGTGCTCTGGACCGCCCTGCTCATGATCCCGTTGTTCCTGGCCGGGGACGATCCGCTCAAGGGCGCGGGCATCTCGACCGGGGCGTTCATGCTGCCGAGCATGGTGGGCATGACGCTCGCGTTCACCGGGGTGATGACCACGGCGCAGCTGCTCGCGACCGAGCGCGAGGACGGCACGCTGCTGCGGGCCAAGGCCGTGCCCCATGGCATGGTCGGCCTTCTGGTCGGCAAGATCATCATGGTGTCGGGGACGGCTCTCGTCTCCATGGCACTCCCCTTCGTCGCGGGGCTGTTCCTGGTCGACGGCGTTGCCCAGCAGGGCGGTGAAGCGTTGCTGACGCTGGTGTGGGTGATACCGCTGGGTCTTCTGGCCACCCTGCCGCTGGGCGCCATCCTCGGTTCGCTCGTCAACAACCCGCGCACCCTCGGGCTGCTGATGCTTCCGGTGATGGGGCTCATCATGATCTCCGGGATCTACTTCCCCCTGTCGAAGCTGCCCGAGTGGCTGCAGATCGTCGGGCAGATCTTCCCCGTGTACTGGCTCGGCCTGGGCGTTCGGGCCGCGTTGCTGCCGGCCGGGGCGGTCACCGCCGAGGTCGGCGAGTCCTGGCGGCACCTGGAGACAGCGGGCGCGCTGGGTGCCTGGGCGGTCGCCGGGCTGCTCCTCGCCCCGTCCGTTCTGCGCAGGATGGCCCGCCGTGAGTCGGGGGCCGCGATGGCGGAACGGTACCGGAAGGCGATGCAGCGGGTCGTTTAGCGAGTCGGTGCGGTGATGTGCCGGGGCGTCGGCCCGGTTCCTGGCCGAGCCGGGCCACGCCGGGCAACGGAGGCATCCCTTTTCTCACCCGCGCGGCATGGACCTCGCCTGGCGCTCTCGTTCCGCCCTCCACATCCCGGCATACTCTGGATCCATCGAAACACCTTCTGCTCCGATACGGTCGGCCAGCACCAGAGCCACAGAAGCAAAGCCCTTCAGAAGCGCCATTGGAGCCATGTTGTTGGTCTCTTGATACGTCTTGACGAGTTCGTTCGTGAAGGCCACAAACTCTCGTGGATCGACTTGGCACTCGTCCTCGACTATGTCCCCCAGCCCGGATCCCAGGCCGACAAACCGGGACAGCACCGCAGCCTGCCCGAGAAACACCGTGGCCACGGAGTTGGAAGGGTTCCACAGAACCTCGTCGGCGACCTGAAAATACACACTCAACCTGCCCACCTCGCTCATCGCGCTTGCCGCAGGGCAGCGGCTTCTCCGTACGTGCCCACCTGCTGCCGCCTGTTCAGCGACACGAACTGTTCAAGCTGCCCCCTGGCGGAGATTCATGGGCACGGAGTGTGGTTCACAGTTCGCCACGGACCGCTCCCGTGCATATCAGGTCATTTTTCCTGCCCATGACCGCCACGCTCTCTGGCGGCAGGTATCCCAGGCATGGGAGATCAGTACCGGCTCGACATTTCTTGCAGGGCGTCCAAGGACGGGGCTTCCTGGGGTGTGTCCTCGGCAGCCTCCCCGATCTCCGGCTGTGGCGGTTGCCGGGTCGCCCAGTCCAGTGCCGCCAGTGCGGTCAATCCCTGTTCATGGGCCGCTCGCAGGCGCAACACCCATTGCGCCCCCGCGTCGAAAGCGTCATCCCCTGCGGCAGTTCTGGGCTCATAGCCCGCTGCCTCGTCGCCGGTCGAGGCCCAGAGGTAACCAAGGGTCTGTCCCTCGCGCCGAATCGTGAAGTAACGCACCGGGTGGTCGGTGACTACCTCGTACTCGTCCTCGGAGTCAGGAAGCCTCGAGTAAAGCAGTGACAACCGGGCGCGGGGTTCAAACGTTCCCCAGGAATCCTCGTAGGCCGGCTCTTCGACCCGCGAGTCTTCGAACCCCGTCTCCGTCGAGGTTGCAAAGCGGTTCAGACCCCCAGGAGTCGGGGCACTGCCCATGAGGTCCGAGATCTCCCGCAAAGCAGCAGCCAGCCGAGGGGAGTTCGCCGCGTGGATCTCCAGCTGCTCCCGGTCGCGGGTGTCCATCGTCAGCCACGCATCGGAGTAGGTCTCCAGCAACAGCGTGAGGAGGCCGCCTTCCCAGGAAGCGGTATGAATGGAAAAGAGTTTCTCCGCACGGTGCTTGACTCCCGACTCCAACCAGAGTCCAGGGCAATCGATCCGGACCGTGAAAATAAAGTCCCCCTCAAGCGTTTCCGCCTCGGCCACCACCCGGGACAGCTCAGTGTCCCTGGCCAACGGTTCCGGCTCCAGGCTCAGACGACTGACATTGATGCGGTAGTCCCTCTTTTCCCCGTCTATCCGGGCAGAAACACTGACCTTGCCCACAGGAACCGCAAGCTCATGCGCAGCGAGCACGTTCCACACGGCAACAGCTGTCTCAGCCGCCCGCATGGGAGAAGCTTCCCCTGGTTCCGTCGCGACTTCCCAGAACCAGTCGCCGACAGAATTTACAGTAATCACAGACTTTCCTCGGGATACTCGGGTGACTGCGCCCTCAAGAAGTCACGGAAGCGCTGAGCAGCACAGCTGAACTCACTCTCGGAGAGCTCAATCGCAGGGAACTGGCCGTACAGGGACTCGATGATCACCTCCCGTCACCCGTAAGCTCAGCGCTTGTCGCATTGAAAGCGACTCCCGTGGGATCCTGCGGATAATTCCTCTTGATCTCGTCCCACTCCGCCAGCAGCCGCTCGGTGGAGTGCAGCGACCGGACGTCGTCGAAAAAATCGGACACCGCACGGCACACGGTCTCGCCGTAAGAATCACTCTCGGCGACCACAAAGCCGTCCTCGTCGTAGCGAAATCTCCACATGCAGCCCACCCTTACACATTCGGAGACACAGGCTGTTCAGTCCGCTCCCCGAAGGAGCACTGACACAACTTCCCGGACGCGCGCACAAGAGGACTTCGTCACTGAACTCAATCCAGGCGGCTCTTCCACGGTCCTCGTGGATCGACTCCAAGCCGAGGTGGACTCCGATCCACGAGTAGCCAGTGAGATCCACATGTGCCGGGTCGTCGCGTTGCCGTTGAAGTGGCTCATGTCTCGAACTCGTTGAGCCAGCTGCCCGTCAACAGGTGCTTGGGCAGATACTCCGATTCGACCTCGATCGGGAAACCCGCGTCATGGGCGAGGCAGGCGACGGCCAGGGGGCCGAGAGCGACGAGACCGGAGCTGCTGCCCCTTCGTTCCTCGTTCCCGTTCCAGTACTCCTTGTGCCAGCGCAGAGCGTCGTACAGCGCCTCGTTGAACTCCTCGTGCTGTCGGGTGAGGTATCGGCAGAAAAGGTTGATCGGCGGATACAGCACCTTCAGCACCAGTTCCGGGTCTGCCACCCGCAGAGAGTCCGGAGCTGTGCCGCCCATTGCCGCGCTCAGCAGCTCACCGAGGTCACCGCCCTGTCGCCATGCCACCTGCAGAGCCTCGACCCAGGCGTAGATGTAGTCGTCGAACACCGCACCCGAGGCTCGCAGCAAGGGCAGGGGCACGTGAAGGAGCCGGGTCATGCGTTCCTGTTCGCGGCAGATGACCGCAAGCCAGAACGCGGTGAGCCAGTTGCCCGCATCGGTGTAGCGCCGTGGGCCGACAGCCCGGATGGTGCGCGGTTTGTCGGCGATCCGGCACGACACCGTCTCCTCGGTGGCGGTGGCCGCCGTGAACAGGGCCGAGCCCACCTGCATGGCCGTCACCCACGCCTCCCAGGTGGGCAGCTGTGCGGCTCTGGGGTCGGTGGCGCAGTGGGTCTGCGCTGCGAGCAGCGACGTTCCCAAGGCCATGTTGAAGCCGTCCGGTGACCGTTCGAGACCGCCGATCCTCTCACGGGCGTTTCTGTCGAGTTTCTCCGCACGGACTTCGGCCCCCTCGAGGGGGAATTCATGCCGCGGTACGTACACCGTCATCCCTGGTGGTCTCCCTCGCCCTGTCGACGAGTTCATGATCTCCCACCGAAGGCTTGGTGTGCGGCCGCGGCGGCAGGCTCATACGGGCCTCGGCGCGGTGGGGAGCGTCGCCGGAGACAACCGGAGGTGGCCGATACGCGGCGGCCGCCGCAGGCACCCGAGCTCCTGCGGCGGCCGCCGTGCGCAGGGCGTCCGCGTGGGTCACCGCGCCGGTGTCAGCTCCGCTCGGCCGAACAGCAGGGCGTAACCCGAGGGGAGTTGGTTCAGGATGCGGGTCAGCAGGTCCTCGTCCAGCAGGTCGGCCAGGACGCTGAGGACCGAGCTGACGTCCCAGCGGGCCGTGGCCGGGGTGGAGCCGTCGATGCGGGCCGCCGCCGCGTCGACGAACTCCGCGGCCGTCAGGGGACGGGTGACCGGGATCTGGGAGGCGATCACCCTGGCCGCCTCCTCGGGAAGGGCCTGGGCCAGCTCCACCCGTTCGTCACCGGTGACGTGGCCGCCGAGGACGGACAGGACGATGCGGGTGACGCGCTCCGCCTCCGCCCTCGTCGTGTACTGGCCGGCTTCCTGCACCCGCTCCGTCAGTTCCCTCCACTTCCGCTGGTCAACCGCTTCGTCACGGGCATGCATGTCTCGCGTCGTGGTCTCTCCCCGTACCGTTGGCGCGATCATCCTGCGGTCCTCCTCCGCGTGGGTCGTGGATCCGTCCGGACACGTCGTCGCGTCCCGTGGGCGGGTACGGAGCCCACGGGACGCGTGCGGCACGCCGCGTCAGCCGCCGAGCTGCTTGCGGTCGCTGCCGCCAGTGATCTGGATCTTGCGTGGCTTGGCCTGCTCGGCGACGGGGATGCGCAAGGTGAGGACGCCTGCCTCGTAGGAGGCGTCGATGCGATCCGTGTCGAGGGTCTCGCCGAGGAAGAGCTGGCGGGAGAAGCTGCCCATGGGCCGTTCGGCGACGATCGTCTCGGCGCCCTCGGGGGCCGGGGACCTGCGCTCGGCGTGAATGCTGAGGACGTTGCGTTCGACGTCGATGTCGATGCTCTCCGGGTCGACCCCCGGGAGATCGAAGTGAACGATGAGGTCGTCCCCCGAGCGGTAGGCATCCATCACCATCGCACCCGGGCGGGCGGCGCCGAAGAACTGCTGTGCCAGGCGATCGAGTTCGCGGAACGGATCGGAGCGCATGAGCATTACAAGTCACTCCCTCCCGATGGCACTGTTGTGCGGTGCCCCACCTCTTATATAAGGGAAGGAATGAAAATTGACAAGCATGGACTCAGGTTCGGGCGTCCGTCCCAGCTCCTGGGGCATACACCTGCGGCGGCCCGGTCCGGGAAAGGACCGGGCCCCCGCAGGTGCGGTCTAAGTCAATGGCATCAGTCGAACATGCCCGGCTCGTAGTGGCCCGCCGGCTGCCGGATGATGACGTTCAGGCGGTTGAAGGCGTTGATCAGGGCGATGAGGGAGACCAGGGCCGCCAGCTGGTCCTCGTTGTAGTGCTTGGCGGCGTTGGCCCAGGCCTCGTCCGTCACACCGCCGGCGGCGTCGGCGAGACGGGTGCCCTGCTCGGTCAGTTCGAGAGCGGCGCGCTCGGCCTCGGTGAAGACCGTGGCCTCACGCCAGGCCGCGACCAGGTTGAGGCGTACGGCCGACTCGCCGGCGCGGGCGGCCTCCTTGGTGTGCATGTCGACGCAGAAACCGCAGCCGTTGATCTGACTGGCGCGGATCTTCACCAGCTCCTGCGTCGACGTCGGAAGTCCCGACTCCGCGAGCGTCTTGTCCGCGGAGACGAGCCGACGGACGAACGCGGCCGCGACGGGGTTGTCCTGCAGGGGAAGACGGGCTTCCAGAGCTTCCATTCCGGGCTCCTCGAAAGAGTCAGTTCTACTGCTTGTGTTCACGCGTGCGCCCATACGACGGAGCCGGGCCCGCGGTTGTGACAACCTCACGCGCCCCACGCGTGTGATCCGTGTCTCGTTGTCGCGGTTGCCGGCCGGCGTGGACCTGTGCGCCGAACCGCCCCGTGGAGAGGTCCCTTGGGCCCATGCGGCACGGCGCCGTCTGGGAGAGGCTGGGCAAAAGAGGAAGTCTCGGACGAAGGAGCTCCGGTGCCCGGTCTGGTGGTCGTAGGTGTGGACGGGTCGGAGTCGAGCCTTGCCGCGGTGGAGGTGGCGGCTCGGGAGGCGCGGCTGCGCGGGGCACGGCTGCGGGTGGTGCACGCGTTCATCTGGCCGGTGATGCCTGTGCCCCTGGGACCGTCACCGCTGGGTCCGCCGGACGGTGGGCTCCAGAACATGGCCGACCGCCTGGTGGCGGAGGCGGTGGAACGGGCGCGGACGGCGGAGCCGGAGGTGGAGATCTCCTCCGACGTGGTGACGGGTGAGCCGTTGACCGTGCTGGAGGCGGAGTCACGCGCCGCGGATCTGGTGGTGGTCGGGTCCCGGGGCATGGGCGGGTTCGTGGGGCTGCTGGTGGGGTCCACGGCGGTCCATCTGGCGGCGCACGGCCGGTGTCCGGTGCTGGTGGTGCGCGGACAACCGGAGACCGAGGGTCCGATCGTGCTGGGCGTGGACGGCTCGGCCGCGGGCGAGAAGGCGGTGGACTTCGCCTTCGCCGAGGCCGAGCTGCGCAAGGCACCGCTGGTGGCGCTGCACGCCTGGACGACGTGGAACGCGCCCCTGCCCGAACCCCAGGACGCGTCGGCGCCGTACGCGAACCCGCCCGGCACGCTCGCCCAGACGGAGGAGCGTCTGCTGGCCGAGGCGATCGCCGGCCACAAGGAGCGGCACCCGGACGTGGTGGTGGAGCACAAGATGGTGCACGGCGGAGTCCGGGAGGCCCTGATCGAGGCGAGCCGGTCCGCCCAGCTGCTGGTGGTCGGTGCCCGGGGCCGCGGCGGTTTCACCGGGCTGCTGCTGGGGTCGGTCAGCCAGGCCCTGCTGCATCACGCCCACTGCCCCCTCGCCGTGGTCCGCGGCACGAAATGACCGCCCCCGGGCGGCGTGGTCCACGGCGGGGGGCGTCCGTTCCCGGTCGGTGCCGGTGGCGGTGGGTGGGCACGGCCTCCGGCAGGTCTGCTCTCCCTCAGTCCCGCAGTTCCGCGGCTCCGCGTCTCTGCCTCAGTCCCGCGCCGTCCGGAACGCCTTCCGGTACGCCCTCGGGCTCGTCCCCACCACCCTGCGGAAGCGTTCCCGGAATGCCGTCGGGGAGCCGAAGCCGGCCTTGAGGGCGATGCGCTCCACCGGGTACGGCGTCGTCTCCAGCAGGTACTGGGCGCGCCGCACCCTCGCCCGGTGCAGCCACTGCAACGGTGTCGTACCGGTCTGTTCGCGGAAGCGCCGGTTGAGGGTACGGGTGCTCATGCCGGCGTGGGACGCGATCTCCTCCAGGGTGAGGTTGCGGTCGCAGTTGTCCTCCAGCCACCGCAGGACCGGCTCGAGCGTGGTGCCGGCCGGGGCCGGGGGCAGCTCGTGGACGATGAACTGGGCCTGGCCGCCCTCCCGTTCCAGCGGCATCACCGACATGCGGGCCGTGTGGGCCGCGACCGCCGAGCCATGGTCCTTGCGGACCATGTGCAGGCACATGTCCAGCGCCGCGGCGGCGCCCGCCGAGGTCAGGAACTGGCCGTTGTCGACGTACAGCACCTTCGGGTCGACCGTGACCCTCGGGTGGCGCTCGGCCAGGTGCCGTGCCGCGGCCCAGTGCGTCGTCGCACGCCGTCCGTCCAGCAGGCCCGTGGCGGCAAGGACGAAGGCGCCCACGCAGATCGAGGCGATGCGCGTGCCGTTCGCCGCCGCCGTGCGCAGCGCGTCGGCGACGCCCGGCGGGAGCGGCTCGGCCGGGTCGGCCTGTCCGGGCAGGATGATCGTGTCGGCTTCCGCCAGCGTCTCCAGGCCGTGGGGCGCCCGCACGGTGAACGCACCGCCCGCCGCCCTCACCTCCGGCGCCACCGAGCACACCCGGACCTCATAGGGCTCCTCACCGTCGGGCAGCCGTACCCGGCCGAAGGTGTCGATGGGGACGGAGAGGTCGAACGGGATCACCTGGTCCAGCGCCAGAACGGCCACGATGTGCATGGCGCGAGCGTAGGCGGGGCCGTCCGCCACCCGCACGGGCGGTGGCGAGAATCCGTTGACAGCTGGCACTCTCGCCACTTCTTCGCAGCCGGCCGCGCCTCTAGCGTCGGGGCGTGACCGCGTTCCTTCTCTCCGTGCATGTTCTGGCCGCGATCGTCGCGATCGGGCCCGTCACCGTCGCCGCCAGCATGTTCCCGCCCGCCGCGCGCAGGGCACTGGCCGCGCCCGACGATCCCCGGGCCGTGGAGACCGTACGGCTCCTGCTGCGGATCTGCCGGGTGTACGCCGTCGTCGGTGTCGTCGTTCCCGTGTTCGGGATGGCCACGGCCAAGAACATGGGTGTGCTCGGCGATACGTGGCTGATCGTGTCGATGGTGCTGACCGCGCTCGCCGCCCTGCTGCTCGTCGCGTTCGTCCTGCCCCGGCAGACCGCGATCGCCGAGAGCCTCGAACGCCGGCCCGCGGAGGGCGACGGCGGTGACGTCGCCGTCGCCACCGCTCCCGCCGTCACCCGTGAGGCCACCGTCCGGCTCGCGATGCTCACCGGGGCGTTCAATCTGCTCTGGGCCGCGGTGACCGTTCTGATGATCGTCAGGCCGGGCTCGACGACGGGGGTGTGAGGCCGCCGCGGCGGCTCCCGGTGCCCCGGGGCACCGTCTACGCCCCCAGCGCCCTCGACACCGTGTGGATCGCCAGGCCCGCCAGCGCGCCCACCACCGTGCCGTTGATACGGATGAACTGCAGGTCGCGGCCGATATGGGCCTCGATCTTGCGGGTGGTGTGCTGGGCGTCCCAGCCGGCGACGGTATCGGTGATCAGGGAGGTGATCTCCTTGCGGTACGTCGTCACCACGTACACCGCCGCCCCCTCGAGCCAGCCGTCGATCTTGCCCTGGACCTTGGGGTCCTCGGCCATCCGGGCCCCCAGGGACAGCAGTGAGGCACGGGCGCGCAGACGCAGCTCGCTGCGCTCGTCCTCCGCCGCCGAGACGATCATGGTTCGCAGGGCGCTCCAGGCGGAGGCGATCAGGTCCTGCACCTCGCTGCGGCCCAGCACCTCGCCCTTGAGCCGTTCGACACGCGCGCGTGTGTCGGTGTCGGACTGCAGGTCGGAGGCGAAGTCGGCGAGAAAGCGGTCCAGGGCTCCGCGCGCGGGGTGGCCGGGCATGTCCCGCATCTCGGTGACGAAGCGCAGCAGCTCCTTGTAGACCCGCTCACCGACCTTCCGGTCGACGAACCTCGGGGTCCAGCCGGGCGCGCCGCCCTGGACGGCGTCCCTCACGAAGTCGCTGTGCAGCACCAGCCAGTCGTGGGCGCGGGAGACGATCAGGTCGACGGCCCGCTTGTGGCCGCCGTCGGCGACGATCCTCTCCAGCAGCTTGCCGAGGCCGGGCGCGATCTCCTGTGCCTCGGCTCTGCGGTTGATCGCCTCACCGATCACGGCCTGCACATCGGAGTCGCGCAGGACGGTCAGGGCGCCGCGCAGTGCGGTGGCCAGCTCCGCCGTCACCCGGTCGGCGTGTTCCGGCCGGGCGAGCCAGGCGCCCACCCGGCTGCTGATGCCGACGGCGCGCAGCCGCTGGCGCACCACTTCCTGGGAGAGGAAGTTCTCGCCGACGAACTCGCCCAGCGAGACGCCGAGCTGGTCCTTCTTGTTCGGGATGATCGCGGTGTGCGGAATGGGCAGGCCGAGCGGGTGCCGGAAGAGGGCGGTGACCGCGAACCAGTCGGCGAGCGCGCCGACCATGCCGGCCTCGGCGGCGGCTGCCACATAGGTCGTCCAGGCACCGGCGCCCGTGTGCCCGGCCCAGGTGGCGAGGGCGTACACCACGGCCACGAACAGCAGGAGCCCGGTAGCGGTCAGCTTCATCCGGCGCACCCCGCGGGCCCGCTCCTCGTCGGCGGGACTGAACACGGTCATCGCGCGGCGGGAGGCGGCCTGTGTCGTGTCCGGGCCGTCCTGTGTCGTCTGTTCCATCCGCTCCACCCGTTCGGTGATCCCGCACACAATTGTCCCTTCCTGACCGACTCCCGGAACGGAACGAGAGTTCCCGGCGCCTGTCGGGAAGGGGTCGTCGGCAGGGTCCTGTCAACGTTCCCGAGCCCAGGAAGAGACGTGTGCTCATCGGATCGGAGCTTCGGGCTTCCACCGTCCGAGGAACCCGAAGGGCCACGGAGGACCAACGGGAGACCGAGGAGAACCGAGGAAAGCCGGGGAAAAACCGAGGGGAACCGGGGAGAACGACGCCCGCATGGCCAGGCGTCACGGTTGTGCCCCGCTGACCGCGGTCCTCGCGCTGATCGCCGCCGTGTCCGCCGCCCTCTCCACGGCCGCCCACAGGGCGGACGACCGCGTCATGGGCGACCGCACCATGACGACCGCGCCACGCCGGTTCTCACCACAGCTCTCGGCGGTTTTCCTTGCGGGCCAGTTTCTCCCTGCGGCGCTCCTCCTTCAGATGGCGGCGCTGCGCCGCCGTGAGTTTGCGCCGGACGCCCACACCGCCCCAGAAGGCCACGCCGGTCACGATCACCCGCGGAGCGCCCGGCTCGGCCGGGACGCCGTCCTCCCGGTGGTCGAAGCCGCCCATGATGCCGACACCGCGGACCACGACCTCCACACCGGGCGGCACGATCACGTCCACACCGCCCATGATCGCCACACAGTTGATCTCGACCTCGCGGTCGGCGAAGCTGGCCTCGCGCAGATCGACGGTGCCGCCGCCCCAGAAGGTGAAGCAGTTGAACCGCTTGGGCACGACCCAGCCGCCCTTGCGTTCGAAACCGCCCAGGACGGCGACGGCCCAGGACGAGGTTCCCTCGCCGCCGACCACCCGGCCGGCCCAATCGCCGTTCTGTTCCGGCCGCTTGGTCATGTCGACGGTCGGAGCACTCACCCCGGGTGCGGGCAAGTCCCGGGTGAGCGGCGCGAGTTCGCCGTAGGTCCGCGCCTTGTACGCCGCTTCCAGCCGCTCCTCGAACTCCGTCATGTCGAGACGGCCCTCCGCGAGGGCGTCCCGCAGTTGTTCGGCGACTCTTTCACGATCGGCGTCGGAAGCGCGAAGCTCCGGGAGGTCTTCCGTCATGACAGCAGCCTACGAGACCGCTTTCTCGGCGTACATCCTCCCGATGACCGCCTCGATGTCCGGCTCCCGCACCGACAGGTCGGCCAGCGGGTACGCGGCCGCGATCCGGGCGACCAGCTCGGCCGCCGACTCGTCCGCCGGAAAGGCCAGCCACTGGCGCGGCCCCTCGACCCGCACCACGCGCGCCGGCGGCAGCTCGATCGGCGGCAGCTCCCGCTCCAGGTCGACCACCAGGGTGCGCTCGTTCCCGCCCGCCTGGTGCAGACCGGCGAGCGGGCCGTCGTACACCAGACGCCCGTGGTCGATGACCATCACCCGCGAGCACAACTGCTCGATGTCCTGCAGGTCGTGGGTGGTCAGCAGCACCGTCGTACCGCGCTCGGCGTTCAGGTCCCGCAGAAACCCGCGGACCTTGGCCTTGCTGACGACGTCCAGGCCGATGGTCGGCTCGTCGAGGTAGAGCACCTCCGGGTCGTGCAGCAGGGCCGCCGCGATGTCCCCGCGCATCCGCTGGCCGAGCGAGAGCTGCCGTACGGGGACGTCCAGCAGACCGCCCAGCTCGAGGAGTTCCACGCAGCGGTCGAGGTTGGCGCGGTACCGGGCGTCGGGGATGCGGTACATGCGGCGCATCAGCCGGTAGGAGTCGATCAGCGGCAGATCCCACCACAGGGTCGTGCGCTGCCCGAACACCACCCCGATGCGCTGCGCGAGCCGGGTCCGCTCACGGGAGGGGTCGATGCCGGCGACCCGCAGCCGGCCGCCGCTGGGGGTCAGGATCCCCGTGAGCATCTTGATCGTCGTCGACTTGCCCGCGCCGTTCGGGCCGATGCAGCCGACCATCTCGCCGCGCGCCACACGGAACGAGATCGCGTCGACCGCCCGCACCTGCCGCCGCTCACGCCGCAGGAACCCGGTCCTCCTGCGGACCTCGAAGACCTTCTCCACCCGGTCGACCTCGATGAAGCCGTCGTCCCCGCCGTCCGCGCCGCCCCCGTCGGCCCAGCCGTCCGAGCCGCCCATGCCGTTCCCGTGGCCCATGCCGTTCCCGCCGCTCTTGCCGTCCCGGCCACCCGTGCCGTCCCGGCCGCCCCTGCCGTTCACCGCTGTCGCCATACGGCTCCGCACACCCCTTCAGCTTCCCGTGCTCCGATACGACCGCAGCCCCACCCGCCACGCCGCTCCCGCCAGCGCGCAGCACCCCACCGCGACCAGCGGCGGCGCGAACGCCGTCCACCAGGGCAGATCCAGCGGATACGGCCGCCCGAGCACATACAGCGCGGGCAGCCAGTTGACGAAGGCCAGCGGCAGGACGAACGTCACCCCGCGCACCAGCTCCTTGCCGAACACCGTCGGCGGGTACTGCAACAGCGTGGTCCCGCCGTAGGTGAAGGCGTTCTGCACCTCCGAGGCGTCCTGCGCCCAGAACTGGAAGGCGGCCCCCGCCACGAACACCGCGCAGAAGATCCCGCAGCCGCTGATCACCATCACCGGCATCAGCAGCAGCTTCAGCGGCGTCCAGTCCACGTCCAGCCGTGCCAGCGCCCAGCCCAGCAGCAGCACGCCCTGCGTCACCCGGCCCACCCGGCGCAGCGCGAACCGGTCGGCGGCCACCTGGGCGAGCACCGGCGCGGGCCGCACCAGCAGGATGTCAAGGGTGCCGTCGCGCACCCGCCGCCCCAGCCGCTCCATCGAGCCGATCGCCAGGTCGGCGAGGCCGAAGGCGGTATTGGCCAGCGCGTACAGGAAGGCGATCTCGGGCAGCGAGTAGCCGCCCAGCGCGTCCACATGGGAGAACATCAGCAGGATCGCCACGAAGTCCAGCGCGGTCCCCACGAAGTTCCCGAGCGTGGTCATGACGAAGGAGGCGCGGTAGGCCATCGTGGAGCGGATCCACATCCCGGCCACCAGACGGTAGGTCCGCAGCCCGTCCAGCAGCCGGCCGGCCCCGCGGTACCCGGTGAGCTCAGCCACCCTGCACCACCACCCGCCGTGTCGCCACCGCCTGCACCAGCCGCCCGGCCGCCAGCAGCACCACCGCCCACGCCCCCTGGAAGGCGTACGTCTCCAGCGGGTCCGCGTGCCCCAGCAGGACATCGGCGGGAGCCTGGAGCAGCGAGGACCACGGCAGCATCCGGACCACCTCGCCGAGCGTGCCCGGGAAGACGTTCAGCGGCAGCAGCATCCCCGAGCAGAAGATCCCGGCCAGCCAGGCCATCTGCTGCACGCCCATGCCGTCCAGCAGCCAGAACGCGCTCAACGCCACCAGGAACCGGATCCCGAAGCCCACCAGCATCGCCAGGGACACCGCACCGAGGAACGCCAGCCAGGTCAGCGGGTCCGCCGGCAGGGACACCGGGAAGAACAGCGCCCCGAACGCGAACGGCACCACCCCCCGGCCGACCAGCTGGAACAGCGTCCGGCCCACATCGGCCGCCAGCCACCACAGCTGCAGATCCACCGGCCGGTACAGGTCGATCGCGACATCACCCGTACGGATGCGCTCCATCAGCTCGTCCTCGACGCCGCCCCCGCCGAGCGCCAGCGCCGCCAGGAACGCCTGCCCCAGCCACACGTACGTCACCGCCTGCGCCGGGTCGTAGCCGCCCAGATGCGGCCGGGCGCCCCATAACGCCAGATAGGTGTACACGAGGATCACGCCGAACACGGTGTTCGTGAACACCCCCGCCACCGTCGCCGTCCGGTACGTCGCGTACCGTCGGAACCCTCTCGCCGCGACGGCCGCATACAACCGTCCAGCGCCCACGCCCATCCGCCTCCCCGCACCCATGACGCCATCCATGACGCCGTCCATGACGACAAAGCGCGTGAGCCTATTACGCCCGGGACGTGACTTTCCACGCATTTTCCGGCCTGGCAGGTGCGCGCGGCCGGGAACGGAACGTCCGATGCGAGAGTCTTCATCCAGGGACGCAGAAGGCGCATGAGGACGTACGGGAACGTACGACGCGAAAACAGGAGTCCGTACACACAATGAGCGACGAGCCGATGCCGCAGCCGCCGCACCGGGACGAGGCCGCGCCACAGCCACCGGCGGCGCACGCGACGGACGCCGGTCCGGGCGGCCGGCCCCGCCGCACCGGATGGCGCCGGGCCATCCCGACCTGGCGCATGATGCTCGGCGGTTTCATCGTCGTCGTCCTGCTGGGCATCGGCGCGTTCTTCCTCGGCTACTCACTGGTGAAGATCCCGCCCGCCAACGCCCTGGCCGTCAAACAGGCCAACGTCTACCTGTACGCCGACGGCACCGAGATCGCCCGCGACGGCGAGATCAACCGCGAGAACGTCGGCCTCGACCAGATCTCCAAGGACGCCCAGCACGCCATCCTCGCCGCCGAGGACCGCGACTTCTACACCGAGTCCGCCGTCGACCCCAAGGCCATGCTGCGCGCCGCCTGGAACACCGCCACCGGCAAGGGCCGGCAGTCCGGCTCCACGATCACCCAGCAGTACGTGAAGAACTACTACCTGGGCCAGGAGCAGACCATCACCCGCAAGGTGAAGGAGTTCTTCATCGCGATCAAGCTGGACCGCAACCAGTCCAAGGACAAGATCCTCGAGGGCTACCTCAACACCAGCTACTTCGGCCGCAACGCCTACGGCATCCAGGCCGCCGCCCAGGCGTACTACGGCATCAAGGCCAAGGACCTCGACCCGGCCCGCGCCGCCTACCTGGCCGCGCTGGTCAACGCCCCCAGCCGGTACGACGTCGTCGCCCACCCGGAGAACAAGCCCGCCGCGCTGGCCCGCTGGAACTACGTCCTGGACGGCATGGTCTCCGAGGGCTGGCTGAGCCCCGCCGAGCGGGCGAGGACGACCTTTCCCACGCCGAAGGAGGCCACCGTCCCCATCGGCATGGCCGGACAGCGCGGCTACATCGTCCGCGCGGTCAAGGACTACCTGGCCAAGAACGGCATCCTCGACGAGGAACAGCTCGACGCGGGCGGCCACCGCATCACCACGACCCTGCGCAAGCGCCAGCAGGACGCCTTCGTCAAGGCCGTCGACGACCAGCTGATGAGCAAGCTCGACAAGAAGAACCGCGAGGTCGACACCTACGTCCGGGCCGGCGGCGCCGCGATCGACCCGAAGACCGGCGAACTCGTGGCCCTCTACGGCGGCATCGACTACGTCAAGCAGTACACCAACAACGCCACCCGCCGGGACTTCCAGGTCGGCTCCACCTTCAAGCCGTTCGTGTTCACCGCCGCCGTCGAGCACGCCGCCCAGACCCGCGACGGCCGCCTGATCACCCCGAACACCTACTACGACGGCACCAACAAACGCCCCGTCGAAGGCTGGAACGGCTTCTACGCCCCCGAGAACGAGGACCAGCGCTCCTACGGCACCATCACCGTCCGCGAGGCCACCGACAAGTCCGTCAACGCGGTCTACGCCCAGATGGCCGTGGACGTCGGCTGCGAGAAGGTCAAGGACACCGCTCTCGCCCTCGGCCTGCCGGCCGACACCCCGTCCCTGACCGCCACCCCGTCCATCGCGCTCGGAGTGGCCAACGCCAGCGTCGTGGACATGGCCCAGGCCTACGCCACGCTCGCCAACCACGGCAGGCACATCCCGTACACACTGGTCAAGAAGATCACCAGGAACGGGACCGACACCGTCGAGCTGCCCGAACGCGACGAGTCCCAGAAGATCAGCCGCCAGGCCGCCGACACCACCACCGCGGTCCTGCGCAGCGTCGTCCAGAACGGCACCGCCACCGCCGCCCAGGCCGCCGGACGCCCGGCCGCCGGCAAGACCGGCACCGCCGAGGAGGACAAGGCGGCCTGGTTCGCCGGCTACACCCCCGACCTGGCCACCGTCGTGTCCGTCATGGGCCAGGACCCGGTCACCGCCCACCACAAGCCGCTCTACGGCGCCCTGGGCCTGGAGCGCGTCAACGGCGGCGGACCGCCCGCCCGGATCTGGGCCCAGTTCACCCGGAACGCCCTGAAGAACAAGCCGGTCACCGACTTCGACCTCGAGCTCCAGCCGGGCGCCGACCAGCCCGCGGCACCGCCCACCGCCCCCGTCGAGACGCCGGACACCGACGGCGAGGACGACGGCGACACGGACACCGGCGACCAGGACCCCCGGGACCAGGACACCGGGGGCCGGGAGCAGGACCCCGAGGAGCACAGCACGGACGGCACCACCGAGGGCATCACCGAGGGCACCACCGGTGACATCGGCGGCCTCCCGCCGACCGGCGGCACCGGCGCGGACACCGGAGGCACCCCGCCCGGCGACACCGGCCCGGGAGGCACCCCCGGAGGCTCCGGAGGACCCGGCGGCCACGACGGCGGCGGCTGGGGCTCGCCGGGCGGCACCTCCGGCGACGGCGACACGACAGCCGGCGTGCTCAGCGGCCGAAGGCCGTCCTGAACACCAGCAGGGGCCGGTGACACCTGTCACCGGCCCCGCGCCGAAGGGCCCTTGCCCAAGGCCCGCACACCGCCTACAGGTACAGGCCGGTGGAGTCCTCCGACCCCTCGAAGCGGTCCGCGGCCACCGCGTGCAGATCACGCTCGCGCATGAGCACGTACCCGACCCCGCGCACCTCGACCTCGGCACGGTCCTCCGGGTCGAACAACACGCGGTCCCCCGGTTCCACGGTCCGCACGTTCTGCCCGACCGCCACGACCTCCGCCCAGGCCAGCCGGCGTCCCACCGCCGCCGTCGCGGGAATCAGGATGCCGCCGCCCGAACGCCGCTCGCCCTCGTTGTTCTCCTGCCGGACGAGCACCCGGTCGTGCAGCATCCGGATGGGCAGCTTGTCGTGGTGGCTGCTCTGCTCATTACTCTTGGCGCTCACGCCTGAAAACCTACCTGCTCCCGGCGCGTCCGCACGCGGTGGGGGCCGAGCGGCTCAGCTCCGGCGCCTGCGGGCACCGAGCGCCAGCAGGCCGACCAGTCCGACGGCGACGAGCGCGACCGGGACGACCCGCTCCAGACGGGGAGCGCCCCGTTCGTCCACGAACTGCGCCCGCACCTCGCTCACGACCCGGTTGACCTGCACATAGGCCCGTCCGAGCGTGTGGTCGACCTGGGAGGCGACCTTGGCCTTGGCGTCACCGACGATGGTCTTCGGGTGCACCCTCATCCCGATCTCGTCGAGCATCTCGGCCAGTGCCTCACGGCGGCGTCTGATGTCCGCCTCGATCTCATCCGGGGTTCTGGTGTCCGCCACCGTAACGCCTCCGAAGTCGACTGCTGCCTGTTCGACTGCTTCCTGTTCGACACAGTCTGTCAGTTCTCGCTCCGACCGCGCCGTCGGCACCCCCGGTTACCCTCGGAGCGACACGGTATCGGCACCTGTGAGGAGACGACCTTCGATGACCGAGCGGCTCCAGCCCGGGGACGTCGCCCCCGCCTTCACCCTCCCCGACGCCGACGGCAAGGAGGTGTCGCTGGCCGACCGCGCGGGCCGCAAGGTCATCGTCTACTTCTATCCGGCCGCCCTCACCCCCGGCTGCACCAAGCAGGCCTGCGACTTCACCGACAACCTCGGCCTCCTGGCCGGTGCCGGCTACGACGTGATCGGCATCTCCCCCGACAAGCCGGAGAAGCTGGCGAAGTTCCGTGAGAAGGAGTCCCTGAAGGTCACCCTTCTCTCCGACCCCGACAAGAAGGTCCTGGAGGCCTACGGCGCCTACGGCGAGAAGAAGCTCTACGGCAGGACGGTCGTCGGCGTCATCCGCTCCACGGTGATCGTCGACGAGGAGGGCAAGGTCGAACGAGCCCTGTACAACGTCAAGGCCACCGGCCACGTGGCCAAGCTCATCAAGGATCTCGGGATCTGAGGAACCGGCCTCCGCGGCTCGCGCGTGCGGCCCGCACCGGGGTGCCCGGTGCGGGCCGCTGTGCGTTCCCGTGCGTGACGGTCCGACGGCCGGTGTGCGGAGTGCGGGACCGGCCCCGAGTGGCTCGGCAGGTCCATGACGCTGGAGGTCGATCACATCAACGGGGACTGGAGCGACAACCGGCGGGAGAACCTGCGGCTGCTGTGCCCGAACTGCCATGCCACCACCGGCACCTGGTGCAGGGGAGGAAGAAGACGACAGGCGGCTCCCGGTACGATGGCAGGCGGCTAGCGGCGGTGGCGCAATGGCGACGCAGCAGACTTAGGATCTGTGGCCCTTGACCGGGCTTGAGGGTTCGAATCCCTCCCGCCGCACACAAACGGCCTGCCCACCGAAGGATCGATACGCAGGCCGTTTTTATCTGTTTTTATCTGTTTTTGTCTGTCTGGCTGTGTCCGCTCGGCTTCGTCCGCTCAGCCCAGCAGCTCCCGCACCACCGGTACCAGGGCCCTGAACGCCTTGCCGCGGTGGCTGATCGCGTTCTTCTCCTCCGGGGACAGTTCGGCGCACGTGCGGGTCTCGCCCTCCGGCTGGAGGATCGGGTCGTAGCCGAAGCCGTTCGTGCCCGCGGGCCGGTGGCGCAGGGTGCCCTGGAGCCGGCCCTCGACCACCCGTTCCGTGCCGTCCGGCAGGGCGAGGGCCGCCGCGCAGGCGAAGTGGGCGGTCCGGTGTTCGTCGGGGATGTCCGCCAGCTGGGCCAGGAGCAGGTTCAGGTTGGCCTGGTCGTCGCCGTGGCGGCCGGCCCAGCGGGCGGAGAAGATGCCGGGGGCGCCGCCGAGGACGTCGACGCAGAGGCCGGAGTCGTCGGCGATCGCGGGAAGGCCGGTCTCCCGGGCGAGGGCGTGGGCCTTCAGCAGGGCGTTCTCCGCGAAGGTGACGCCGGTTTCCTTGACGTCGGGGACCGACGGGTACGCGTCCATGCCGACCAGTTCATGGGGCAGGCCGGCGTCGCCGAGGATCGCCCGCAGTTCGGCGATCTTCCCGGTGTTGCGGGTGGCGAGGATCAGTCGGGTCATGCTGGGCCGCTCCTCTACTGGTCCAGGGCGGCCTGCTGGAGGGCCGCGAGCTCTGTGCAGCCGGCGGTGGCGAGGTCGAGCAGGGCGTTCAGTTCGTCGCGGGCGAAGGGTTCGGCCTCGGCGGTGCCCTGGACCTCGACGAAGCGGCCGTCGCCGGTGCAGACGACGTTCATGTCGGTGTCGGCGCGGACGTCCTCCTCGTAGCAGAGGTCCAGCAGGGGGACTCCGTCGACGATGCCGACCGAGACCGCGCTGACCGTGCCCGTGAGCGGCTGGAGGCCGGGTTTGATCAGCTTCTTGGACTGGGCCCAGGCCACGGCGTCGGCCAGGGCGACGTACGCGCCGGTGATCGCCGCGGTGCGGGTGCCGCCGTCGGCCTGGAGGACGTCGCAGTCCAGGACGACGGTGTTCTCGCCGAGGGCCTTGTAGTCGACGACCGAGCGCAGTGAGCGGCCGATGAGGCGGGAGATCTCATGGGTGCGGCCGCCGATCCTGCCCTTGACGGACTCGCGGTCGCCGCGGGTGTTGGTGGCACGGGGGAGCATGGCGTACTCGGCGGTGACCCAGCCCTCGCCGCTGCCCTTGCGCCAGCGCGGGACGCCTTCGGTGACGGAGGCGGTGCAGAGGACCTTGGTGTCGCCGAAGGAGACGAGGACGGAGCCCTCGGCGTGCTTGCTCCAGCCGCGTTCGATGGTGACCGGGCGGAGTTGTTCGGGGGTGCGGCCGTCGATTCGAGACATGGCGTCGAGCCTAGTCCTCCGCGGGGAAGGGGCTCCTCCGCAGGGGGAAATGCCCCTTCCCGGCGCGGCACGGCGGCCTGCGGGCGCTACATCATGTCCTCGATCTCCGCGGCGATGGGGTCCGCGTCGGTGCCGATGACGACCTGGATGGCGGTGCCCATCTTGACGACGCCGTGGGCGCCGGCGGCCTTGAGGGCGGCTTCGTCGACCAGCGAGGGGTCCTTGACCTCGGTGCGGAGGCGGGTGATGCAGCCTTCGACCTCTTCGATGTTGTCGAGGCCGCCGAGCCCGGCGACGATCTTCTCAGCCTTGCTGGCCATGTTCCTTCTCCCTGGTCGTAACCGAACCGTCTGTGGACTGGTCTACACCACCGTGGGGCCGGTGGCCAACCACGAGGAGCACACAGGGAGAACTCGAGGGAGAAGAGCGCTTCGCCGGACGGGCGGGAACAGCGGGCAAAGCGGGACTGCCGATGGGTTCCTTGTGCCACTTCGCCGTGCTACAACAGGTCTACACCACTGCGTGGTGTAGACCACCGATGGAGGACGTATGAGCACCGCCACGTCGACGGCGGCTCCCGCGAAGAAGCGGGGATCCGGCCTGTTCCAGGGCTTGCAGAAGGTGGGCCGCAGCCTGCAGCTTCCGATCGCCGTTCTGCCCGCTGCCGGCATTCTGCTGCGGCTGGGCCAGGACGACGTCCAGGCCAAGCTGCATCTGCCCGACAAGGTCACGGCGGTGTTCGCCACGGCCGGTGGTGCCCTCTTCGACAATCTGCCGATGCTGTTCTGCATCGGTGTCGCCATCGGCTTCGCGAAGAAGTCGGACGGCTCCACCGCACTGGCCGCCCTGGTCGGCTTCCTGGTCTACAGCAATGTGCTGAAGGCCTTCCCGCTCACCGAGCAGCACATCGAGGACGGGAAGATAGTCGAGGCCACCTACAACAACCCCGGGGTGCTCGGCGGCATCCTGATGGGGCTGCTGTCGGCGGTGCTGTGGCAGCGCTACCACCGCAAGAAGCTCGTGGACTGGCTCGGCTTCTTCAACGGCCGGCGTCTGGTGCCGATCATCATGGCCTTCGTCGGCACCCTGATGGGCGTCTTCTTCGGTCTGGTCTGGGAGCCGATCGGTGACGGCATCTCCGCCCTCGGCGAGTGGATCACCGGTCTGGGTGCCTTCGGCGCGGGTCTGTTCGGCCTGGTCAACCGCGCGCTGATCCCGGTCGGCATGCACCAGTTCGTCAACACCGTCTCCTGGTTCCAGATCGGCGACTTCACCAATGCGGCCGGTGAGGTCGTCCACGGTGACCTGCACCGCTTCTTCGCCGGTGACCCGGATGCCGGCCAGTTCATGTCCGGCTTCTTCCCGATCATGATGTTCGGTCTGCCGGCCGCCGCCCTCGCGATCGCGCACTCCGCCCGCCCCGAGCGCCGCAAGGCCGTGCTGGGCATGATGCTCTCGCTCGCGCTGACGTCCTTCGTGACCGGTGTGACCGAGCCGATCGAGTTCGCGTTCGTGTTCATCGCCCCGGCGCTGTACGCGATCCACGCGGTGCTGACCGCCCTGTCCATGGCCGTCACCTGGGCGCTCGGGGTGCACGCCGGCTTCACCTTCTCCGCGGGCTTCATCGACTACGTCCTCAACTGGAACCTGGCGACCAAGCCCTGGCTGATCATTCCGGTCGGCCTGGTGTTCGCGGTGATCTACTACGCGGTCTTCCGCTTCGCCATCACCAAGTTCAATCTGCCCACCCCGGGCCGTGAGCCCGAGGAGCAGGCCGAGGACCTCACGAAGGCGTAGGCCCTCGCGGGGCACGGGCCCGGCGCCCGCAGAAAGGCTCCCGGTTCCGGACGGCCGTCCGGAACCGGGAGCCTTCTCACGTCCTGGGCTCAGATCTCGTACGTCGCGCCCGGCACCGCCAGCTCCACCGGGCCGGCGTAGGCCGCACGGGCGTCGGCCAGGTTGACCTGGGGGTCGGTCCACGGAGGAATGTGGGTGAGGACCAGTCGGCGGGCACGGGCGCGGGCGGCGGTCTCCCCCGCCTCGCGCCCGTTGAGGTGAAGGTCGGGGATGTCCTCCTTGCCGTCCGTGAAAGCGGCCTCGCACAGGAACAGGTCGGCGTCGCGGGCGAGTTCGTCCAGCGCCTCGGTCACCCCGGTGTCCCCGGAGTACGTCAGCACCTTGCCGCCGTGCTCGATACGGATGCCGTACGCCTCCACGGGGTGCGCCACCAGGTCGGTGTGCGCGGTGAAGGGGCCGATCTCGAAGGTGCCGGGCTTCACCGTGTGGAAGTCGAACACCTCGCTCATGGAGGAGGCGGTGGGGGTGTCGGCGTAAGCGGTGGTGAGCCGGTGCTCGGTGCCCTCGGGGCCATAGACCGGGATGGGGTCGCAGCGACCACCCTCGTACCGGTAGTAGCGCGCGACGAAGTAGCCGAGCATGTCGATGCAGTGGTCGGCATGCAGATGGCTCAGGAAGATGGCGTCGAGGTCGTAGAGACCGCAGTGGCGCTGCAGCGCGCCCAGGGCGCCGTTGCCCAGGTCGAGAAGCAGCCGGAAGCCGTCGGCCTCGACCAGGTAGCTCGAGCAGGCCGATTCCGCGGACGGGAACGACCCCGAGCAGCCGACGACGGTGAGCTTCATAAAGCAGGAACCTCCGCTGGCGGGAACAGCGAACAGAAAGTGACGGGGGCCGTGCGGTCCGTCGAGCGTAAGGCGCGAAAGGTCCGATCGCTCCTTCGGCAGCGGCTGTTGTGGGCGAACTCACCTGCGGTGTCACCGGTTCGGCTGGATGTGGGGCGCCCGAGAGCCGGAAGAGGGCGCGCACGGAGCGTCGCGCGCCGGTAGCGTCGTCCCCATGGACACGTCCTGGTGGCCGGCGCTCGCAGCGGTGGTGCTGCTCGCGCTCGTCGCCGCGCTCGTCGACGGCTGGGGGCGGGCCCCCGGGCCGGGAAGCCGCCGGGCGCGTCCGTCCAGGCGTCCGGACGACCGGTCCGGCGGCCTGGGCGGCTTCGGCCGCCCGGACCGCTCCCACCGCTCCGACGGGTCTGAGCGATCCGACCGGTCCAAGCGGTCCGATCGGTGCGAGCGGTCCGCCGTGGCGCGTCCGCGGCCGGCGGAGATCTGGTGGGCCAGCGTGCCCTGCGAGACGGGGCCGGGGGCCGAGGGGCCGGGGGCACAGGACCGGCCCTGTCTGGTGCTGTCGGTGCGCGGCAGGCGCGCCAGGGTCGCGAGGATCACCGGCAAGTACCGCGACGAGCGGGTCGGGGTGATTCCCCTGCCGCCGGGCTCGGTGGGGGACGCGCAGGGCCGGACGAGCTTCCTGGAGACCGACGAGATCCAGGAGGTGCCGGTGCGGGACTTCCGGCGCCGGGTGGGTGTCGTGGACCCGGTGCTGTGGGACCAGGTGCGGTATCTGGCCGACTGAGCGGGGGCCGCGGCGAAGACGGCTCATGACCTCGCTCCCTCCCCCGCCTTCCCTGTCGCCCCCGCCTTCCCTGTCGCCCCCGCCTCCCCTGCCTTTCCTGCCGCTCCCGTCGCTCTCACCTCCACCGTGACCGTCCACTCCTGGAGGCCCTGGCATCCGATCCGGCCGGGGCCGCCGGTCGCGCACAGGGGGCGGGTGGAGGTCAGCCGGGCCGTGCCGGGGGCGACCGCGTCGAAGGCGGCGACGGCGTCGCCCGGCAGGATCACGATTCCGGCGTTGGCGGCCCGCAGGGCGGTGCCGGTGGACCTCACCGGCGCCCAGGGGCGGTCCCCGGTGCCGTCCAGGGTGAGCCGCACCTGTCCGCCGGCCGTCAGGCAGAGGGTCCGCCCGGAGTCGGCCACGGTGAGTTCGGCGTGGCCCGTGCAGCCGGGCGCGGGTTTCGAGGCGGGGACCGGGCCGGAGGCCGGTGAGGGGCCGGTGCTGCTCTTCGCGGAGTCCGCCGCAGAGTCCGTTGCGGAGTCCGCCGCGGGGCCCCTTGCGGGGGCCGCGCCGCCGTGCCCCGCTCCGCAGCCGGTCAGGAGCAGGGTGGCCGCCGCGGCGGTGACCGTGGCGCGGTGGAGCGTCGTACGGCGCATGGGACGGCCGCCTTTCGGACCCGAGGTGCCGTTCCCTGTCCTTCTTGCCCCGTCCGCCCTCGCTGAACTTCGACGGGCCCGGGAAATCGGCCGAACGGGAAATCGGCCGGAGGGCCGGAACGTCTCCCGGCAACAGCGCCGCCCGCCTCGCGGGAGGGCCCGCGGGACGGGCGGAGAGGTGTGGGGGCGGGCCTATGCCCAGAGCTGTCCCTGGAGCTTCTCGACGGCTTCCTCGGTGGTGGCCGCCGTGTAGACGCCGGTGGAGAGGTACTTCCAGCCGCCGTCGGCGACGATGAAGACGATGTCGGCGCTGCGGCCCTCCTTCAGCGCCTTCCTGCCGACGCCGAGGGCCGCGTGCAGGGCGGCTCCGGTGGAGACGCCCGCGAAGATGCCCTCCTGCTGGAGGAGTTCCCGGGTGCGGGCGACCGCGTCGGCGGAGCCGACCGAGTAGCGGCTGGTCAGGACGGAGGCGTCGTACAGCTCGGGGACGAAGCCCTCGTCGAGGTTGCGCAGGCCGTAGACCAGGTCGTCGTAGCGCGGTTCGGCGGCGACGATCTGTACGTCCGGCTTGTGCTCGCGCAGATAGCGGCCGACGCCCATGAGGGTGCCGGTGGTGCCCAGACCCGCGACGAAGTGCGTGATGGAGGGCAGGTCGGCGAGGATCTCGGGTCCGGTGGTGGCGTAGTGGGCGCCGGCGTTGTCCGGGTTGCCGTACTGGTAGAGCATCACCCAGTCCGGGTGCTCGGCGGCCAGTTCCTTGGCCACGCGCACGGCGGTGTTGGAGCCGCCCGCGGCCGGCGAGGAGATGATCTCCGCGCCCCACATGCGGAGCAGCTCACGGCGTTCCCGGGAGGTGTTCTCGGGCATCACGCAGACCATGCGGTAGCCCTTGAGCCGGGCGGCCATGGCCAGCGAGATGCCGGTGTTGCCGGAGGTCGGCTCGAGGATCGTGCAGCCCGGGGTGAGACGGCCGTCCTTCTCCGCCTGCTCGATCATGTGCAGGGCGGGCCGGTCCTTGACCGATCCGGTCGGGTTGCGGTCCTCCAGCTTCGCCCAGATGCGGACGTCGGCGGACGGCGACAGCCGCGGCAGGCGCACCAGGGGGGTGTTGCCCACCGCGTCCAGAGGAGAGTCGTAGCGCATCGCTGCCCGCGACCGATCAGCGCATGCCGCCGGCGACGGCCGGCAGGATCGTGACGTTGTCGCCGTCGGCGAGCTTGGTGGAGATGCCGTCCAGGAAGCGGACGTCCTCGTCGTTGAGGTAGACGTTGACGAAGCGGCGCAGCTGCTCGCCCTCCACGATGCGGGCCTGGATGCCCGGGTACCGGGTCTCGAGGTCGGCGAAGAGCTCGGCGAGGGTCTCCCCGTTTCCTTCCACGGCCTTCTGGCCGTTGGTGTACTGGCGGAGGATGGTGGGGATGCGGACCTCGATGGCCATGGTTGCGGGCTCCTGTCGGGAAAAGGTGTCGTCTGGTTCGGGGGCGCGCTGGGAGTCCCCCACGCTCTCGGCACTGGGGGAGCGCCGCGGCTCACGGCCGTACGGCGGCAGGGAGCGTCAACAGATGGCGCTGTTCAGCCTGCACAGGTCGACGTGCCGCCGCGCCACGAGCAGCATGCCCGGCGCCTGACCGTTCACGTCGTTGAAAACCATGGGGGCATCGTATCGATTCCCGGTCCGGGACCTGGAGTGCGATCCCGACTGGTGGACGGCGTTCATCCAGGATGCGAGACAATGCGCGGCAAAGGGGTGCCGGGGACCGGTGCGGACGGTGCGGACCGGCGGGTGCCGGGACCGGTCAGTACGCCTCCACCACCTTGACCTCCTCCTCGGTGACCTCGCCGTCCACGATGCGGAACGAGCGGAACTGGAACTCGCCGAGGCCGTCGGTGTCGGCCGTGGACACCAGGACGTAGTGGGCGTTCGGCTCGTTGGCGTAGGCGATGTCGGTGCGGGAGGGGTAGGCCTCGGTGGCGGTGTGGGAGTGGTAGATGACGACCGGTTCCTCGTCGCGCTCGTCCATCTCCCGGTACAGCCTGAGCAGGTCCTGCGAGTCGAACTCGTAGAAGGTGGGCGAGCGGGCCGCGTTCACCATGGGGATGAAGCGCTCGGGCCGGCCGGAGCCCGCGGGGCCGGCGACGACGCCGCACGCCTCGTCCGGGTGGTCCTTGCGGGCGTGGGCGACGATCTGGTCGTAGAGGGCCTGGGTGAGGGTCAGCATGGGGCTCAGCATAGACAGACGGCCGCCCCGTACCGGATGGCGGTACGGGGCGGCTCGTATGGCGGACGCCCTGAGCGGCCACGGGAGCGGGTGTCAGGTGGTCCCGCCCCCGCCGGGCGTCCGGCCCGGGGGTCCGGCTGGGTCAGCCGGTCTTCTCCAGCTGGGGTTCGCGGCGCTCGGTGACCTGCGGGTTGCGGTTCTTGAGCACGGCCCAGCCGATGCAGAGGGCGACGGACCAGACGGCCATCACATACAGGCAGACACGGGCCTCGGCGTCGACGGCGATCATGCCGGTGACGAGCAGCAGGAACGCGAGGGCGATCCAGGAGCAGACCGAGCCGCCCGGCGCCGGGAAGGAGGAGGCGGGCAGCCGGCCCGCCTCGACGGCCCGCCGGTACCGGATGTGGCTGATCAGGATCATCGACCAGGTCCAGATGCCGGCCCCGGTGGCGACGGAGGTGACGTAGCCGAAGGCCTTCTCCGGGACGATGTAGTTCAGCACCACGCCGATGCCCATGAAGGCGACGGAGACCGCGATGCCGAGGGCCGGCGTCCTGGAGGCGGACAGGCGGCGGAAGACCTGGGGGGCCTCGCCGTTGTCCGCGAGGGTGCGCAGCATGCGGCCGGTGGAGTACATGCCGGAGTTGCAGGAGGACAGGGCCGCGGTGAGCACCACGAAGTTGACGATGCCCGCGCCGGCCGGGATGCCGATGACCGCGAACGCCTTCACGAAGGGGCTGACGTCCGGGCCGAACTCGGTCCACTTCACCACGCACAGGATGACGGTGAGGGCGCCGACGTAGAACAGGGCGATGCGCCAGGGCAGCGTGTTGATCGCCTTGGGGAGGGTCTTCTCCGGGTTCTTCGACTCGCCGGCGGTGACGCCGACCAGTTCGACGGCGAGGTAGGCGAACATCACGCCCTGCAGGGTCATCAGGGAGGAGCCGATGCCCTTGGGGAAGAAGCCGTCGAACTGCCAGAGGTTGGCGACGCCGGCGGTGTCGCCGGCGGCGCTGAAGCCGAAGGTGAGAACGCCCAGACCGATGACGATCATGCCGATGATGGCGGTGACCTTGACCATCGAGAACCAGAACTCGATCTCCCCGAACAGCTTGACGGAGATCAGGTTGGCTCCGAAGAGGAGGATCAGGAAGGTCAGGGCGGTGATCCACTGCGGGATCGCCGGGAACCAGTAGTTGATGTAGATCGCGGCGGCCGTCAGCTCGGCCATGGCGATCACCACCCACATCAACCAGTACGTCCAGGCGGTGAAGTAGCCGAAGAACGGACCGAGGAACTCCCGGGAGTACTCCGCGAAGGAACCCGAGACCGGACGGTAGAGCAGAAGCTCACCGAGGGCCCGCATAATGAAGAAGATGATCACGCCTGCGAGGGCGTACATGACGATGAGACTGGGCCCAGCCTTGGCGATGTTCGCCCCGGCTCCCAAAAAGAGGCCGACGCCGATCGCGCCGCCGATGGCGATCATCTGGACCTGGCGTGCGCCAAGTCCGCGCTCGTACCCCTCTTCAGGGGCTTCGGTGACCTGCGGTGAGGTCATGAGGTCGCGCCTTTCTCCATTGCCGGCCCGGGCCGTGTAAGGCCCTGGACCGGGTCCGAATTCCCCCCGGGTTGGATGGAGTTGTGCCTGGCCGGCCGTTCAGGCCCGGTGGCACACCCGGCGGAACGCGGTGGTGTTCGCCGAGTGGTCGTGAAGGTCTACCACGACCGCGGCACTGATCGCCGAACAGGTGTGTGAGGGACTCCACAGGGAGAAGCGGACAAACCACACAAAAAAAGATCATAAACGACCATCATGGTGGCCGGATCGTTATCCGGATTTGAGGATCCTCTGAGCGAACACCAAAAACGCTCAGGCAGGCACAAGTCGGGAGAGGTCCGGAAGGTGTTCGTGAGAAGGCCGAAAGGAGCCTGAAAAAGGTCCGGGGGATTACGGCATGAGAGTGGAGACGAGGGTTTCCTGAAGACCACCCAGCCACAGATAGGCCATCACCATCGGCTTGCGCGGGTCGTCGTCCGGCAGGCCGTAGAGGTCGTCGGTGTCGTCCTCGTGGGTGATCTCCAGCCGGGAACCGATCGCCAGACGCAGGTCGTTGAGCGCGCCGAGCCACCGCTTGGAGTCCTCCACGGACAGCTCCAGCACCGCCCCGCCCTCGCCGGCGGGCGTGAGCGCGTTGAGCGCGTGGACCACCGCGAGGGCGTTCTCGCGCTTGCCGGCGCGCAGGTCGCTCTCGGTGTAGCGGCGGAACTCCGCCGAGCGGGCACGCTGCTCGGCGGCCTCCTCCGGGGTGCCGGGAGGCTCCTCGGGGTCGCCGTAGGCGTCCGGGAAGAGCCGTTTCAGCACCGGATCGGAGGGCGGTTCGCTCGGACCCTCGGCGAACAGCTCGGCGAGCGGGTCGCCGGAGGCGTCCCCGGCGGGTCCGGGACCGATGAGCTCCAGGAGCTGCACGGCCAGCGAGCGGAGGATGGAGATCTCGATCTCGTCGAGAGCGATGGCCGCGCCACCGCCGGGGAGCGGTTCGAAGTGTCCTGCCATGAAGGGAGTTCGCTACTTCCGATCCTGCTGGAGGGTGGCCCACAGACCATAGCCGTGCATGGCCTGCACATCCCGTTCCATCTCCTCGCGTGTCCCGCTGGAGACGACCGCCCGGCCTTTGTGATGGACGTCGAGCATGAGCTTGGTGGCCTTCTCCTTGGAGTAGCCGAAGTACGTCTGGAAGACGTACGTGACATAGCTCATGAGATTGACGGGGTCGTTGTGGACGATCGTCACCCAGGGGACGTCGGGTTCAGGTACGGCGGAGACGTCCTCCGCCGACTCGGTCTTCTCGATCTCGATGGGTGCGGCTACCGTCACACGGCCCATGCTGCCATCCCAGGGGGGTACACGCACAAACGGGCCTCGTGGCAGCCCCCTCACGGACCCTCTATCGTCAGATTGACGAGATGGGGGTACGATCCGTGCCGTGCGTATCCCGGGGAACGGCCCCGGACCCCCGGACGTCACCGGGGGCCATCCCGCAGGACATGTCTTAGGAGAGCTCTGGTGGATGCGGACCTCGGGCTGCCGGTGAGTGTTCCCTCGACGGCGCTCTTCACGGACCACTACGAGCTGACCATGCTGCAGGCCGCCCTGAAGGCCGGGACCGCCGGGCGGCGCAGCGTCTTCGAGGTCTTCGCCCGGCGGCTGCCCGACGGGCGCCGCTACGGCGTCGTGTGCGGCACCGGGCGGGTGCTGGACGCGGTGGAGAACTTCCGCTTCGACGAGGACGTGCTCCGCTTTCTGCGGAGCCGGGGAATCGTCGACGACCCGACGCTGGAGTGGCTCGCCGGCTACCGGTTCGGCGGTGACATCTGGGGCTACCCCGAGGGGGAGGTCTACTTCCCCGGCTCACCGGTCATGCGCGTGGAGGGGACGTTCGGCGAGTGCGTGCTGCTGGAGACCGTGATCCTGTCGATCCTCAACCACGACTCGGCGATCGCGGCCGCCGCCTCCCGGATGGCCTCGGCCGCCGGTGACCGCCCGCTGATCGAGATGGGCGCCCGCCGCACCCACGAGCTGGCCGCGGTGGCCGCCGCCCGGGCCGCCTACATCGGCGGGTTCGCCTCCACCTCGGACCTGGCCGCCGGCTTCCGCTACAACATCCCGACCGTCGGCACCTCCGCCCATGCCTTCACCCTGCTGCACGACAGCGAGCGGGACGCCTTCCGGGCGCAGGTCGACTCGCTGGGCCGGGGCACGACGCTGCTGGTGGACACGTACGACGTGGCCGAGGCGGTCCGTACGGCCGTGGAGGTCGCCGGGCCCGAGCTGGGCGCGGTGCGCATCGACTCCGGCGACCTGCTGCTGGTCGCGCACCGGGTGCGCCGGCAGCTGGACGAGCTGGGTGCCCGGAACACGAAGATCATCGTCACCTCGGACCTGGACGAGTACGCCATCGCCTCGCTCGCGGCGGCGCCGGTGGACGCCTACGGGGTCGGCACCCAGCTGGTGACCGGCTCCGGCCATCCGACGGCCTCCATGGTCTACAAGCTGGTCGCCCGCGCCGAGAGCGACGATCCGGGGGCGCCCCTGGTGCCGGTGGCGAAGAGGTCCACCGGCGGCAAGACCTCCATCGGCGGGCGCAAGTGGGCGGCGCGCCGGCTGGACGAGAGCGGGGTCGCGGAGGCCGAGGTGGTGGGCACCGGGCCGGTGCCGGAGGCACTGGCCGACCGTCAGCTGCTGGTCGAGCTGGTCAAGGGCGGCGAGGTGGTCGCCCGTGAGCCGCTGGACGTGGCCCGGGAGCGCCACAGGGCCGCCCGCGCCCGTCTGCCGCTGTCCGCGACACAGCTCTCCCGTGGGGAACCCGTCCTTCCGACGGAGTACGTCCACGGGGGCTCGGGTAACTAAAAGCGGTGCACTGCTTCCCTGCGATCCTCGCGTTCCCCGCACCGCCGACAGGGCCCGTGCCGCCGAAGGCGTCCTCCCGCCCGGCCCGCGCGGGCCACGGCGCCGGGGCCGCACGGCCGGGCTCCGCACCCCGCCGCACCCTCCGCCCTTCCTGCTCCCTTCACTCCCTTCACCCCATGCACCCCATGCACCCCATGCACCGCTTTCCGTCACGTCACCCGTTTCATCCCATCGAACCGATAGCCGAAGGACACAGACCATGCGCCGCGCCTTGATCGTCGTCGATGTGCAGAACGACTTCTGCGAGGGAGGCAGCCTCGCGGTGGCCGGGGGCGCCGACGTCGCCGCCGCGATCACCGAGCTGATCGGGCAGGGGAGTCCTCCCGGCCCGGGCGGGACCGGGAGCTCCGGGGACTTCGCCGGCTACCACCACGTGGTGGCCACCCGTGACCACCACATCGAGCCCGGCGGCCATTTCGCCGACGAGCCCGACTACGCCCAGTCCTGGCCCGCCCACTGCGTCGCGGGCACCGAGGGCGTGGGCTTCCACCCGAACTTCGCCCCCGCCGTCGCCTCCGGCGCGATCGACGCCGTCTTCGACAAGGGCGCCTACTCGGCGGCCTACAGCGGCTTCGAGGGCACGGACGAGAACGGTGTGTCCCTGGCCGACTGGCTCAGGGACCACGAGATCGACGAGGTGGACGTGGTCGGCATCGCCACGGACCACTGCGTCCGCGCCACCGCCCTGGACGCCGTCAAGGAGGGGTTCCGCACCCGGGTCCTCCTCGACTTCACCGCCGGGGTGAGCCAGGAGACCACCGAGCGGGCGCTGGAGGAACTGCGCCAGGCGGGCGTGGAGCTCATGGGCAAGCCGGTCGTCGCCTGATCCGGCCCGCCGGCCCCGGGTGGCCCGGCCGCCGCCGGCGCCCTTCCCGCGGTGCCGCTCCTCCGCCCCGGCGCCACCGTCCCCGCGGCACCGCCGCCCCCGCGGCGCCGTGGCATCACCTCGGCCTCACCGTCCGCACCGGTGCACCCGCCGCGTGCCGCCCCTGCCGCTCGCTGCCCCGTCCCCGCGCGGGGCGCACCCACCAGACGGACCCCAAGCCGAACATGCATTCGCTCACGCGCGCGTGCCGGCGGCCGGCGTCACACGCGTGTCGCCGTGTCGCGGCGCAGCAGGGTTCTGATCGGGTGCCACAGCTCCGGGGCGTCGAGGGGGTTCTCGGGGAAGGTGCGCCATATCAGGCCGTCGGGGTGATGGAGGACCGCGGTGACCTCGTCCGGGGTGGGCGGCGCCGCGTTGCCGCGCAGGTAGACCGCCCGCAGACCCAGGTTGCGCAGACGGGTCAGGGCGCGGGCGCGGTTGTGGGCGTGGACGAGTACACGGACGCCGCCGACGCCGTCGGGGGCGGGGCTGGGCAGGTTCAGCGCCACCACCACGGTGCTGTCCGGCAGCTTGCAGAAACCTCCTGCGGCCATGCGGTCACATCCCCGTTCCGGTCGGTGTCGACAAGTCGGTGTCGATAAGGGTGTCAATAAGAGAGCGACAGCAGGCACTAAACACGAACCGGCGGCAACCCGCCAGAGGGTCACCGCCGGCACGCGTTTGACCTGCGGAAACGCTGGTCACCTCACCGCTTTGTCCACCTCGATCTCGATCGTGGAGCCGTCCTTGGGCTCCTTGACGATCTTGATTTTGGTGTTGGTGTCAGTGACCTTGACGCTGCCGCCCGGGTTCGCCGGGTCCCAGTAGGTGTGGGTGTGGTCGTTGAAGACCGACACGCCCTTCGACGACTTGATCCGCGTGGCCACGCCCTCCTTGTGCAGCGTGATGCCGTCCGTGCGGTAGGTGCTGAACGTCGCGTCGTAGGTCTGGATGCGGTTGCGCATCAGCGTGCCGTCGGACCACCGCAGCGCGTTCGGGTGCGAGTCGACCGGGAGGATCAGACCGGTGCCCGGGTGCCGGCTGGTGTTGTTGTCGGCCTGGGAGGTGTCCCACTTCCAGATCAGCAGACCGTTCTGGTACGGGAAGTGCTCCACCCAGTTCGGACGGTCGGTGCCGGTGAAGCCGAAGTTGTACGGGCCGGTCTCCAGCGTGGTGTCGTACGACACGTACTGCCGGTTCTCGGCGATGTAGTACTGCTTGTAGTCCTTGGTGAAGGACGCGCCGATCCGGGAGAAGCCGTTCGCCGTCCACGCCGGGTCCGCGCTCTCGGCGTCGTCCGCGAAGAGCACCGTGCCGTCCGCGGTCAGCGTGATCGAGTCGGCCGCGAAGCCCTTCTGCGCCACACCGCCGTCGGTCTGGTAGCGGAAGCGGAGCTGGATCTTCTGGCCGGCGTACGCGTCCAGGGAGTACGACAGCTTCCGGTAGCCGTCGCTGCTGCCGGTCAGGGCGGGCTTGTCACTGCCGTCGCGCGGGATCGGCCGGCCGTCCACCGTGCCGTCCAGGGCGGTGAAGCTGGCGCCGCCGTCGGTGGAGACCTCGGTGTACAGGTAGTCGTAGTTGGCCTCGATGTCGTACCAGCCGTCGAGGGTGAGAGTGGCCGACGTCCTGCCGGTGAGGTCCACGGACCGGGTCAGGGTGTTCTTCAGGTTGTCACCGCTGCCGCTCCACCACTGGGTGGCACCCTGGGCCGGGGTGACGATCTCGGTGGTGACCGCCTTGTCGGGCAGGGAGACCACCACGGCCTGCCGGTACTTGGTGTTGTACTCGGCCGGGCCCAGCTTGTGCCAGGACTTCACGCCGGCCTTGGCGGTGTCGTAGTTCAGCCAGCCCAGCTGCAGCTTGTCCCAGGAGTTCATGTCGCCCGGCAGGTCGCCGATGGAGTCCTTGCCCCGGCCGAGCCAGGAGCCGGAGGACATCAGCGTCCAGAAGCCGGTGGAGTTCTCGCCGCCGGCGGTGTCGTACTCGTCCGGCAGGCCGAGGTCGTGGGCGTACTCGTGGGTGAAGACGCCGAGGCCGCCGTTCTCCGGCTGGATGGTGTAGTCGCCGACCCAGATGCCGGTGTTGCCGATCTGCGCGCCGCCGAGCTTGTTGAACTCGGGGCCGGTGGCGCCGGCGTCGGTGCCGAAGGCGTACCAGCGGTGCGCCCAGATCGCGTCGGTGCCCTGGGCGCCGCCGCCGGCGGACTCGTCCTCACCGGCGTGCACGATCTGGAAGTGGTCGATGTAGCCGTCCGGCTCGTTGAAGTCGCCGTCGCCGTCGTAGTCGTAGCGGTCCCACTGGTCGTACTGGGCCAGGTTCGCCTTGATCTGGGCGTCGGTCCTGCCGGCCGCCTTCTGCTGGGCGACCCAGGCGTTGACACCGTCGCTGACGACGTTCCACACGCTCGGGCAGTTGCTGGAGCCGCAGGCGTTGTTGCCGTAACGGGCCTCGTTGTAGGGCACCTTGACCCAGTCGGAGACCTCTCCCTCGACCGAGTAGCGGCCCGAGGACTGCTTCTCGAAGTACTTCTTGACCGACTCGGTCTTCTTGCCGGTGCCGAAGTACAGGTCCTCGAAGTGCTTGCGGTTGTAGTCCTTCTGCCAGGCCGTCGAGTTGTCCTTGGTGCGGTCCGGCTTGGCTATCTGGTTGTGCAGCGGTCCGGGTGTGCCGCCGTACCGCGGGTCGATCCGGTCGCCGAACTCGACCAGGATGGCGAAGATCTTGTCGGTCTTCTCCCGGCCCAGCTCGACGTACTTGGTGTCGCCCTTCTTGCCCTTGAGCTGGACGACCTTCGAGCCGTGCCGGTTCTGGACCTTGGTCTTGCCGGCGATCAGCTGGTTCAAGGCCTCCTGGCGCTGGGCCTTCTGAGTCCGGCTCAGCGGCCCGTCCAGATTGTGCGCGTGCTGCTCGACCGGCTGCGGGTCGTGCCGGTGCCCGGAGGCGGGGCCGGCCGCCGCGGCGGCCGGTGTGGCGGCCGGCTCAGCGGCCTGAGCCAGGGTTGACGTCGAGAACGTGGCGGTGGCCGCCGCGAGTGCGACACCGATCGCGGCCGTTCTGAACGTCCGGGGTCTGCTCGTCACTTGATGTCCTCCCCTGACGCGTTCGTGCACGCGGAAGGGGTCTTGGGACCAAGGGAATGTCCGCGTGCGATCAACGCGTGTAGTCAAGTGACGACATTTGACTAGAGGTTGACGAGAAAATACAGACCTTGACTTGGACAGGTCAACTGCTCTATGAGGGGGTGCGTGTCTGCCGCGCGGACGCGGGACGACGGCAGGCCGACGAGGCCGCCTGAGCGGAACTTCCCGAACGGGCGCGCGATTTCGTCCACCATGTGGACTGCATGACTCCGTGCGCCCCCTGTGCACCGGTACCGCGGGTCAGGTCATGCTTACCGACGGTTCCCCCTGGGCACACAGGCGGTAAAGTCGATGGGCGGAACGTTCGGAAGCCGGTGAACCCCAGGCCGACATCCTTGTCACACCCGTGGATCCCTGTCCGTGTACTCCCCCCAGTAAGAGGCACAGGGGGAGACCCCCTTCCCGAGGACCGATTGCCATGCCTCGTCCGACCGCCGCACAGCTCGTCTACGGCTCCTGCACCGTGGTCTTCTCGACGCTCGCCATGTTGCTGCTGTCCCGGACGAGTTCAGGCCCAGGGGTCGTGGTCGTCGCCGTATCGGCACTCGCCCTGGGCCTCCTGGTCGCCCTGACGGCACCGCTGCCGAAGGCGCGCACGGTGCAGCCGTCCGCCCGGCCGGTGACTCCGCGCGTGCGGCGGGAGCCGGTGTCGGCGGGAGCGGAGCCGGTGCGGGGACGGACGGCCTCCTGACCCGTCGTCCGCTCCGGGCCGCGCATCGGCCCGGTGTCACCCCGGTGTCACCTGGTGCTGACCACCACCGTCTTGGCCGCCTTGTCGTGCAGGCCCTGCTTGTAGGGACGGTCGAAGAAGCTCCAGCCGCCGCAGATCACCAGCCAGAGGCAGGCGCAGCAGAACCAGCTCGGGACCCACAGCACCGCCGCGCGTGCCAGCGAGACCGGGACGGAGGGGGTGGAGCCGTCGCGCAGATCGGCCACCCGCAGACCGAGCCACTTCTTGCCGAGGGTCTGCCCGCCGTTTTTGGCGATCATGAAGGTGTCGTAGGCCACATAGAGCACCACCCCGACCACCGACTGCGCCAGGGACCGGCCGACCTGCACGTTCTCGGCTCTCACCGTGTACTCGTTGATCCCCGCCGCCCAGGTGATCAGTGCGGCGACGATCCCCACCAGGACCAGGTCGATGATCCGGGCGAGGGTGCGCTTGCCGCTGTCGGCGAGCGGGGGCATACCGGCGAGAGGGTCGCCGGGGTACGGCCCGCCGCCGTACGGCCCTCCCCCGCCGCCGTAGGGCCCGCCGGGGCCGCCGGGACCGCCGGGACCGTAGGGGCTGCCGCCTTGGCCGCCGCCGTACGGTCCGCCGCCCGCGGGGCCGCCGCCGGAAGGGGGCGGCTGCTCACCGGGAGGCGGTGGCTGCGGTCCGGAGCCGTGGGGTGGTTCGGTGCTCATGCGCCGAATACATCCCGCGCCCGCCCGCCCCGCACCCGGAACGGTCCGTACGGATGATCCCCGCCGCCCGGGCGGCGGGCAGCGGCTGCCCCGCTCGGGCGGCGGGGAACGACGGGGCGGTCCGCGCCGGCCCGGTCAGCCGGCCACGAACGTGTGCGCCGCCTTGTCGTGCCAGCACTGGTGCCACGGCTTGTCGAACAGGCACCACACCAGCCCCACGAGGCCGACGCCGAGCAGGCCGGGGACGCTGTAGACGAGCCAGCGGCGCAGGGCGGGACCGAAGGTCGGGTACTCGTGGGCCTCGATGTCCCGCACCTCCAGACCGCACAGCTTCTTGCCCAGGGTGCGGCCCCACTTGACCGTGGGCAGGACCTCGTACAGGACGCCGAAGAGCAGCAGCACGGCGAGGACGATGCCCAGATACGTCCCCGTGGTGCCGTCCAGCAGCCAGACGGTGACCGTGCGCCCGGAGAGCTTGGCCGCCTCGATCTTGTCGTTGATGTGGTCGACCGCCCTGGCGCCGAGCGGTACCGCGGCCACCGCGGTCACGCCCCCGACGACGAGCGAGTCGACGAGCCGTGCGGCCAGCCGCTTGCCGAGGCCGGCCGGGCGGCCCGACGTCCGCTGCCGTGCCGCCGCCTGGAACGGGTCCTCGACCGGCGGTCTCCAGGGCACGACGGGCTGCCCGCTTCCCGCTCCCGCCAGCTGGTGCACCTGCTGGGCCCACGAGGGCTGCCCGCCCCCGGGGCCGCTGGTCAGCGGGGCGGACGCGGCCTGGGGAACGCCGGGCTGCTGGGGCAGGGACGACGCCGGCGGGGCGGTGGGCACGGCGGGGTTCGCGGCGGGCGCGGGGGCCTGGG